>JAWLEX010000059.1:0-18441 GCA_041685835.1 Desulfatiglandales bacterium | reverse complement strand
CGATTTCGATTTCGATTATACTAACATCAACACTTCTTGTTTTTTCTGACAGCTTTTCAGGAGTAAGGAACTAACCAGTGCCCAGAGTTTGATCCATGGATGGGCCCTAATTCAGATCATCCCTTGCGGCCTTCAGGCCGCCGTGCTAGTTTCCATCCGGAAACGGCCTTTGTGCTGAAAAGGAGCAACGCTCATGCCCGCTGAAACCGTAGTAACCCGTTTTCCCCCCAGTCCCACCGGATACCTCCATATCGGAGGTGCGCGGACGGCCCTGTTCAACTGGCTCTATGCCAGACAGAAACGGGGCAGGTTCGTCCTGCGAATCGAAGACACCGATGTCAGGCGTTCCACCGAAGAGGCTACCCGCGCAATCCTTGAATCCATGGAATGGCTCGGCCTGGACTGGGACGAAGGCCCGTTCTTTCAGAGCCGGCGATACGATATTTACAAGTCTTTTATTAAGCGGCTGCTGGACACGGGTGCGGCATACCACTGTCACTGCTCACAAGAGGTACTGGACAGAAAGCGGGAAGAGAACCGTTCCCTGGGTCTCAAACCCAAGTACGACGGTACCTGCCGGGACCTGGGCCTCGGCCCGGCCCCGGGTTCGGTGGTTCGCCTGAAGTCGCCTTCAACAGGAAGGACCACATTTCAAGATGCCGTCAAGGGTTTGATATCCGTTGACAACAGTGAGCTGGACGACCTGGTCTTGAGGCGTTCCGACCAAAGTCCCACCTATCACCTGGCAGTGGTGGTGGATGATATCACGCTGGGGGTAAACACCGTGATCAGGGGCGACGACCACGTCAACAACACTCCCCGTCAGATACTGATATACCAGGCACTCGGCGAACCCCTTCCCAAATACGCCCACGTACCCATGATCCTGGGCCCCGACCGTACCAGGCTCAGCAAGCGGCATGGCGCCACATCGGTCCTGGCCTACCGTGACATGGGATACCTGCCCCAGGCCCTCTTGAACGCCCTTGCCAGGTTGGGTTGGTCCTACGGTGACCAGGAGAAATTTACAAAAGACGAGCTCATCGAGAAATTCAGCCTCGAAAGCGTCGGCAGGGCAGCCGGTGTTTTCAACACTGAAAAGCTGCTGGACCTGAACGCCTGGTACATCCGTGAATCCGATTCCCGGGAACTCGCCGGTTTACTCGCTCCATTCCTGGAAGAACTCGGCCTGAATAACCTGGACCCGGACAGGGTCACCCGGGCCGTAGACACCATGAAACCAAGAAGCCGGACCCTTCGGGAAATGGCGGAAGGGGCGTCCTTCTACTTCCAGGACACCCTGTCCTACGAGGAAAAGGGGGACCGGAAGTTCCTCAGGCAGAATGTGCTGGAGCACATGGAAGCGCTGAGAAATCGTCTTTCCGGGTGTAACGACTTCAGCGAAAAGGGGCTGGAAGGACTCTTTTCCAACTATCTGGAGGAAACGGGGATCAAACTCGGAAAGATAGCCCAGCCTCTTCGGGTCGCCCTGACCGGTAAAACGGCCAGCCCGGGCCTGTTCGAGGTTATGGTGGTTCTCGGAAAAGCAGATGTAGTCCGTCGAATCGATGCGGCCATCCAACACATTCGAGCCAAAGAGGATGAACAGGCTCGGTGATTATGGAAAGGCACACGAGCCATGAGAAAACCTTTTCAGATCATAATTTGGCTTTAGAATGCTTTTTCCCTTGGCTTTCCCGGCATTTTTGTGAAAAAAAGGTTTTTCTGGATTGAGCATTTTCAGTACGCCACGCAACGAAAGCCAAGGATGTTGGAACTCGTTTCCCGCGGTAAGGCGATACGACTCGCAAGGGTGATGCTGTTAGCGGCAATCCAGCTGGACCCTTTTGCCACCCGCAGGGAGGGATCTCTTTCGCCGCCCACCGACATGGTCCACTCCAGCACGTTGCCGACCCCGTCGGCCAGTCCCAGCGGATTGGCATAGGGCAGAAACCGGTCCACGGGCGAAGTATCCCCTATCCAGCCCTCCTCTACGTTGCATGCGTCACGCTCCCAAACATCCCCCCACGGCAGGAGATTGCCGTCTGCGGTCCGCATTGCCCCTTCCCACTCTTCCTCTGAGGGCAAACGCTTGCCGGTCCAGGCCGCAAAGGCCAATGCGTCTTCAAGGCTCACCTGAACCACCGGATGATTACGTCTGTTCCGCAGGGAGCTATCGGGCCCGGACGGCCTATACCAGCAGGCCCCTTCCACCCGGGTGCAGACGATTCCCGACCTCACAATAAGGGTCTCTTTTCCCCTCTGTTCATCAACACACCGTCGATATCGCCCATGATACACCATGCCGTATCCGGTTTGCTCAGCCCTTGTCCTGTACCCGGTCTTTTCCACGAAGACCTCGAAGAGGGCGTTCGTTACCGGAAACTTGCCGATGAAAAAATCGTCGAGTTCCACCTGGACCTCACAGGGACCGTCACCATTGGATGAAGACGCATGCACATGGTAAATGCCTTGAGGCACAAGGATATGCTGGTTGTAAAACCGATCCGTGGCTGCAAGGGAATCGTTGAACGTTTCCGCCAGAAGCCGTGCCTTTTCCGGGTCCGGGGGGCCGCCGTCCCGGTCCTTCGATCCACCCCACTCATCAGGGACTGATTCCGGCTCCGACAACTCTTCTCCGGTATCGTCGATGACCTCCACGTCCTCATAGGCCTCTTCCAACTCGTCTTCAACGACCGGGGCCTCGGAATCCGGTTCATCTTCCAAGACGTCATCTTCGACTATAACAGCCTCTTCTCCGGTATCGTCGATGACCTCCACGTCCTCATAGGCCTCTTCAAGATCTTCCTCATAGGCCTCTTCAAGATCTTCCTCTTCCAGGACATCCTTTCCCACCTGCGAGACGCCAAGGTCCTCTGCCAGGACGCGGATTGCCTCTCTAATCGCCTCAAGAGATACAGATTCGGATTCAGACGCTCCGATTCCGGCCTTTTCCCGGCCTCCAATGACCTCCTGAACGCCTCTCAGCACCTCCTCGATTTTCTTAAGGTCAGGCCCGCCGCCCCGGGCCAGGTTTTGAAGGGTTGCAAGGGCCTGGTCCTTGGCTTCGTCACAGATCGTGAACATGTAGTCCGGTCCGATTATCACGCCCCCGGAGTTTTCTCCACTGCGGTAAAGCGCCATCAGGTCGGCATTGACCGATGACCTGAGGCTGCTAAGATTCCTGCGCCTGGAAATCGCCGCCCTGGAGTCCTCAGGGATGTTCCATAGTATCCGGATGAGGTCATCAGCGCTAACAAAGAACTTTGCGTCTGTGTCCTGTGATTTGACCCAGGCCTGACGAACGGCGTCAACAAGCCTGTACTTTGGAGACCGGCGGTTCCGGTAACCCAGCGCCTCGATGGCCTGATCTATCCCCTCGAGGGTTACCGTATTCGACCACCCGGCGTGATTTTTCATGGCTTGCGGCAATGCCCTGACCCTTAACTACGTTGATAAATTCAATTAATTCATTGAGTTAGCTACAAACTAAACCCGGTTGAGACCTGGGCTTTTCAAGACCCACGCCTGGATCCGACCTAAAAGGCATTTTATGGTATGCGTTTTGCATTATTCGCGCCGAGTAGAGTTGCATCTCAACTGATTTTCAACACTGACACTCTGCAAAGGACGGGCCAAAGGCCTCCGGAGCCTGCTACAGCACTCTTGGGTTGCGGGCGATGGCCCGCATCAGTATATGGTTTGATAAAATCGTTCCCCTCCGGAAAGGAGTCCGCCAGATGAAGGTCACCAACGACGAAGTCATACGAAGCGGCGAGCAGGAACTAATCGACGGCATTACGGCCGACCTTGACTGGGAGGCGGTTGAAACCCTCTTCATGGAACAGCACCGACTGCCTCTTGGAGAGGACGTTTCTTACAAAAAAGGCGATCTTGTGGTTCACGAAAACCGGATCGCCTACCTGCTGGAGTTCGAGGTAAAGGTACCGCTCTCCATGATCCTGGACCGGGAAGGAAACTGCGTTACCATTCAGGCCGTTCCATCCTCGGGACCCGGTAAAGGGAAAGAACAACACCCTGAGTACGACGAGACACCCTCTTTTGAGGACGGCTCCCACGAGGCAGTCGAGGCCCGTGCCGGGTTGGCCGGGATAGATGAGTCTACAGGCACGTGACTTGAGACCGCCTTGCACAGGCCCTTTTGGAAATGCCGTATTTACAACCCCGGGACGCCCTCCTAAAGAAAGGCCGGCCGCCATGGAAGACTCCAAACCCGCCCAGGACCCCGTTGGTCATTCAATGCTCGACGTCCTGGACCGGACCCTCTCAAACCACCTCGAGCGTATAACCGGCACCCACAAAGGGATTCACGGCCTTCCCATGGATCTCATAACGGTGGCCTGTATCATTCTGATGGCTGAACAGGCTGGAAAACCCGGAGATCCCCAGAAAAAAGACGGGCGTTACCGGCAATCGGAACTCGAGAAAGAGCTGACGGAAATGGGCCTTGCCGATGATCAGCGGCTCCAGCGAACCCTGGATTCCATGGTCGCTAAAGGTTACGTGGAAATCGACCCCCGTGGCGGAATCACACCCGAAAAGCCTGCGATTTCCATGGCCCGCCTTCTGGAGCACGCGTTTCCTGGAATGCCCGGCATGAACCTGGTGGCGTATTTCGTCCAGACGCTGGATGAGGTGGAGAGCGGCAGAAAGGGCGCCAAATATGCAATCATGCAGCTTGACCAGATGCTCAGGCGTCACGGGGCCGCCCGTTTGGGCCGAGCTTCGAAAGGCACCCGGCCCGACACCCCCTTATCGGCCAAAAAGTCCTCAACACCCACCTCCAAAACCCCTTCCCGGCTGAAGAGGCCCTCCCGCCTCACGATTCCCGCTGAAATGCTATTCGCCGCTTCTGAAGGGACTGCTCCTCCCGACGAGTCTCTCTTTGAGCCCCCGCCCCCGGTCCCGGAAGAAACGGAGAACGAGGCCACTTCAGAAACCGAGGTGTTCGATGACGACACAGGCCCGGGTATGCAACCCTTCGGCCCCTCGGAAGAACCTGCAGAGGACGCGTCTTTTGACCAAGAACTTTCCGAATCTCTTGAAGAAACCGGCGATGTGGAACCTGCACCCGTTTTCGAGACTTCCATGCCGGACCTCGACACTCCCCTTTCAGGTTCCGACCGGAGCGAGGCCCCGCTCCCCGGCACTGAAGACCTGGTCGATCAACGGGTGGCGGCCTTTGAAGAGGAGCTGGCAATGCAGTGCCCGGTTTGCCGTAAATCCTCGATCGAGGCCCGGGACACCGCCAAGGGCCGGACCTACTACAAGTGCACCGACGACCAGTGCATGTTCATCAGTTGGGGGAGGCCCCATCACGTGGCCTGTCCCCTTTGCGGCAATTCCTTTCTGGTTGAGTCCTCCTCCGGCGAAGGATCAACCACCCTGAAATGTCCAAGGGCGACCTGTCGTTATCGGCAAGGGGCATCAGAGAATGAGGCAGGGATGGATTCTACGGGAAGTGAACCAAGCCGGCCCGCACTTGGGGCGGGAAAACCGCGCAGGCGTGTGGTTCGTCGAAGGGTGCTGCGCAAAAAGAGGTAAGCCGGGAGCGGGCCTGCTAATCAAGCACCCTGAGATGCCCCTGAATCTGCGGCCCCGCTTCCGGAGTGGATATCAGGAGGTCTTCGGCGATCATTGGACCGTCCAGGTACTCGTTCAGGAAGAACTCCGACCCGTCCATACGAAAGATCTTCCCGCCCGCAGCTTCGATGATGACGCGGACTGCTCCAAGGTCTGCATAAGAGAGGTTGTTTATGAGGGCGGCCTCGGCCAGACCGGCGGCCACGTAGCAGGCGTGGGCGGCCGTGCAACCAAGACAGCGGATCTTGCCCGGAAAACCCGTTTCATAGCGCTGGTGGAACCGTGAATAGGTGAGAAGGACACTCTCGTCGCTGATGGCATCCTGACCGGAAACCCTGATCTTCCGGTCTCCCCGGAAGGCCTCGTGGTCGGCCCGGGCATGAAAAATGTCCCCGGTGGCCGGCATGAACACAAGACCCAGTACCGGCCAGTAGTTCTCGAGAAGCGCCAGGGACATTCCCCAGATCGGAATGCCCGCCTGGAAATTGGCCACCCCGTCCAGGGGATCATACACCCACAAATACCTGGCCCCGTCGTGGCTGTAACCTCTGCCCTCTTCCTCGTTTTTGAATACCCGGTGATCCGGAAAACGCGAGAGAAGTTGGTCCATGAAGAGGTCCGCAAGCTGTAGCCCGGCGTCGATCACAAGTCCCTTGTCGAACTTGACGCGGTTCGCACCCTGCCCATAGAAAGTCAGGGCCTTGTTTCCGCAAAGCCTGATCGCCTCGTCGGCAAACCCTGCCAATTCCTCGATTCCGTATTCATCCGTCACCTGGTCTCCTCCTCTGTGCCGGCGTACTTTTTACCGTGAAAATACCTTCGTCCTATAATGAACCCGGGTCGAATGGGTATGGGGTCTCGGCTATGTGGTCAGTTTCCATCCAGAAACGGCTGTTTTCTGCAATCTCTGCACCAAGCTGCGGAAATCCACCAACACTGTCACTGACACAGATCACGGATTTTCATTGGCAGGGGTTACCCTTCCCTCCAAGTCATGTCCGTTCGGCCTTTTACACCGGTTCTTAATCGATGTCAAAACTGAACAGCCGGCTCCCTCAGGATCATCGCAATCGCCGCCCCGGCCCGGGCGGCGATGTCCGGGTGCGTCTCTCTTAACCCTTCCACCTGGCGGAGGTGATCCGCAGTCCGCATGATGAGCGAGGCCATGTCTCCCTCGTCCACCGGCACCACATCGAGGAGTTCATTCCATGTGCTCCCCCCGGCCCACAGGTAAAGAGCAGCCGCAGGCCAGAACAGCACCTCCGGGTCGGAAAAACCCCTGGCTGTCTTAGCGGCACGAATCCCGTCGATCGAATCCAACACGCGCTCCCATGCCCTTACCAGCGCCTCGAAATCCATGGTCCCGGAGGCTCGAAGCGCTACGTCCAGTTCCCGGTCCCAGACAAAGGGGGCGATAATGCCGGCCAGGAGTTCGGGAGTGGTGTCTGCAAAGGCCCCCTTTCGAATCGCGTCCGCGATGAGCAGCGGGTGGTCAAGCCTCAGCATGGCGGCCCACTCCCCGTCCGAGGTCAGCCGGTCCCGGCCGTTCACAAACCCTGTTTCCTTAAGGAACCTAAGGTGCCTCTTGAAGCTCAGCCAGAGCCCTTCGCTCATTCCTTCCAGGCGGCCGCTGAGGTTTCGGACCTCCCGAAGGATTCCCTTGAGACGACGGTTCTTCGTGGTGTGACAATCCTTGAACCTGGGGCACCCCTCACAGGGAAGGCCGCCCAGCCGATCATCCGAAGCCTCCGCCCCGTTTTCCTCCCAAGGAGGCGTTTTTGCCTGAAGTACCTTCAGGTCATCGAGATCCATCCCCTCCAGGAGCCGGGAAACCGCCCGCGGGGTTGGGTCTTCCGGGAGTTCCAGCCGCCGGTCGAACAGGAGTTGGATGCGGTCCGCCCGCACCCTCCTGAGTCGAATCCGCCCCTTCTGAATGCGCATCGGCTTTTCAGCGTTCAGGGCCTCGCAGGCGATCGTATCGTCCCTGTCTGAACGCCTGAATACCACATGGACACCTCCCTTTTTGTGAAGAAAGAGCCGGCCGGGTTCCAGGCTGTCCTCAAATGCAATGCGGGCCTCCCGCTGCCTGCGCTCGCGCTTGTGCCTCCGGATTTTTGCTTGAAGCCCCGCCCTTCCTTCGATGTACTCAAGGACCACAAAAGGATCTTGAATATCGCACATCCCTCCGGACAACTCACCGGCCATGGCGCGGATCAATCGCTCCCATTTCCGCCGGGTCCTCGAATCCAGCCGCCCACGCTGAAAACCGGCAAAAGAACGATCCAGCAGCGTTTTAACTCCTCGAGGGCTGTGGGACAGCAGCAGGTTCAGGGTCATGGAAAAATTGATGTGGATTCGGCTTTCCAGCGGCTCGGGCGGGGCGTCCTTCAGGGCAAGAAGAAGTCCGGGGTCCTGGTGGGGGCCGGGCAGCACTACCCCGAAACCGATTTGGTCTTTTCCCCTTCGACCCGCGCGACCGACCATCTGGTGAAAATCCCGGGCGGTCAGGTCCCTGAACTCCCTGCCGTCAAACCTGTCGCTCTGCACAAGTACCACGGTCCGGGCGGGGAAATTGACTCCCGCAGCCACAGTGGAAGTGGAGAAAATCGCCTCCAGGAAACCGTTCTCCATCATCTTCTCAATAAAAAGCTTCCAAACGGGCAGTTGGCCTGCATGGTGCGCCCCCACCAGGCTCTTGGTGAGAGGACGCAACTGCCGGTGTCCTTTCAGGTACGGGTGGCTCGAGACCCACCCGGACACCTGGATCCGGGCCTGATCCTGCATCCGGGTTGGAGGCCTCGAATCCGCACAGGAAACGATCGCACGGTCGCAGTCAGCCCTGGATTTCAGAAAAAAAACGGCGGGGAGCAGATCCAGATTCCGAAGGCATCGAATGACCTCTCCGTAGGCCGGAAGGCGCCCTCGGCCCCTGTCGCCCGCTCCCTGATTCCGCTGTTCCTGCATGGCCCTGCGGACCCGGCTGGACAGGCCCCTGCTTCCTCCCAGAGGGGAAATAAACCCGTCTGTGGACAAAAAGAGCATCTCCAGGGGAACGGGGCGCTGTTCCTCCAGAACCACATGGGCCGGCACGCCACGGTTCTCTTGAAGCCAGGCCGCGAGTTCATCCGCATTCGGGATGGTGGCCGACAGGAGGAGAAGCCTCACCCGGGCCGGAAGGTAGATCAGGATCTCCTCCCATACGACCCCCCGGTCCGGATCGCTCAGGTAGTGGGCCTCGTCAAGGATCACCAGGTCGGTATTGATGCTCGACCCCTTGTGCATGGCGTCGTAGAGCTGGTTTCGAAGGATCTCCGTCGTTCCCACAATGATCGGGGCCTGGGCGTTTTCCTTGCGGTCGCCGGTGAGGATCCCGCATTGATCCTCTCCGAACTCAATCTGGAACTGCCGGTAAATCGTATTGGAAAGGGCCTTGAGGGGAGAGGCGTACCAGACACGCATCCCTTCGCTGAGGAGCCGACGTATGGCCTCGGATGCGATCCAGGTCTTTCCGGCGCCGGTGGGCGCGCTCACGATCACATCATGCGACTTGACCCTTTTTAGGGCGTCGAGCTGGAAGGGATCGGGTTGAAAGGGCCGCGCCTCCGGCACGCCGATCTGTTTGAAGATACGCTTGAGCCGTGAATCGACACGGGGTCGATCGCATGGGTTGTTACCATGCTGCGAAGGGGTCCGGCGGCGGGACACCCGCTTGACGGATCTTCGGCGTGGTGGTTTCGAAGGACTCATCAAAAGCGGCTTTGTTTGCCGCAGGGCCTAAGGGAAAAAGGCGAACAAATGCTCATTGGATAAGTTCCCGCGCAATGAAATCCATGTCCTTAAGATAATCAGAGAGGATTTCCTCCAGCCTCAAGCCTCCCAGGGCCTGGATCACATCCTCGATCTCCTCTCCGCAGCCCCGCGCGATCTTCATACCGTTTCGCAAAACCACATCAGCCGCCTCCATCGCGAAGAGCCGGGCCGCAGCCTCCATGAAATCCGCGCTTCTTTCTCCGGGGTCCTTCAGGGCTGCCTTCCGGCACAAGGCGTCCGCGACCTCGCACCAGGTCATCATGTCCGCAAGGAGGAACATCACGTGCTGGAGACGGGTAAACTTGTGTTTCCGGGCTGCCAGGGTGACAACATTCAAGACACGCAAAGCCTCTGCCAGAACCGGCCCGCCGGTCACGGCGGGAAGGCCCTGGAGCACGCCGGCCATTTCTCCATAATATGCACCCTTGGAACGAACAGTGGATCGGAGCCGGAACATGGCTATTATGTTCCGCTGGATCTCGCTGGTCCCCTCGAATATCGTGGTGATCTTGATGTCCCGCTTGATCTTCTCGACCTCATACTCCCGAATGTAGCCGTACCCGCCCAGGGCCTGGATCGCGTCGTTGGCCGCCGCGTCACCGGCTTCAGTGGCGAAAAACTTGGAAATGGATCCCTCCACCTGAAGGTCTTCCTCGCCGCTGTCCAGGCGTCTTGCGGTCTCCTCGATGTAGGCCCTGGCCGCCTCGAGTCGAACCGCGTTAGGGACCAGCAGGCGGTGGGTGTACCCCTGCTTTTCCGCCAAGACAGTCCCGAACTGCACCCGCTCCCTGGAATACCTTATTGCCTTTTCCAGGGCCGCCACTCCTCCCCCGAGACCGAAGGTGGCCACCATAAGGCGGGTATAGCCGAATACCTCGTTGGCCTGCTTGAGCCCCCGGCCTTCCACGCCTCCGATCAGATCCTCAACCGGAACATACAGGTCCTCGAGAATCAGCGGGCACGTGTCCGAGGCACGAATCCCGTGCTTGTCCTCATGCGGTCCGGAAGTCAGGCCGTCACGGCCTCCTTCCACCACAAAGAAGGAAGGACCGCCCGGCGCATCCGCCAGGATCGTGTAGAGCGCGGCCACACCTCCGTTGGTGATGAACTGCTTCTGCCCGTTGAGCCGGTAGCCGGTGACCTCGCCCCCTTGGCCGAGGACTCGTTCGGCCTTTGTCTTGAGGGCCTGCACATTGGACCCGGCCTCGGGCTCTGTAACGCCGTAGGCCACGATCATGCCTTCCTCGGCGATCCGGGTGATGTACTTCTGTTTCTGCTCGGGCGTCCCGCCGACTCGAAGCGGGTCCATGCCCAGGCAGATGGCGAGAAAACCCGTTGCCACGGCCAGGTCCATGCGCGCCATGCGCTCCGAGACCACGGCGATGTCCGCGGCACCGGCTCCGAGCCCGCCGTATTCCTCAGGGATGAATATGAGGTGAAGGGCCATTTCCGGCCCCAGCATGAACCGGATAAGGTCCATGGGGAAGTCTCCCCGGCGGTCCATTTCCATCTTGATATCGACGGTCAACCGGTCCCGCTCCAGTTTGGCGATGGTGTCCAGGACCATATTAAGCGTTTCAGGATCCATCCGATCTGTTTTGTTCTCCATCCTTTCCTCTCTCACGTGTTCTTCGTGTTCTTCGTGGTGAGCAAATGCAGATCAACAGTCATCTTTCCAGTCCGGGTCCCTCTTTTCCAGGAAAGCGGAGATTCCTTCCCGGGCCTCCGGCATGACGGCGTTGGACGAGATCACCTCGCGGCCGTAACGATAGGCCCGTTCGTCGTCCATGTGAATCTGGTTGTAAAAAGCCTGCTTACCGGTGCCCAGGGTTGCCAGGCAGTATTGAGCCATTTCCGAGGCAAGTGCCCGGGTATCCGCTTCAAGGCGTTCATCCGGGACCACCCGGTTTACGAGACCGAAATCCAGGGCCTCCCGGGCCGAAACGAAACGTCCCGTGAGCAGCATCTCGAGGGCCCGCTTTCTGCCTACATTCCGACTCAAGGGGATCATGGGCGTTGTGCAGAAAAGCCCGATACGGACCCCTGGGGTTGCAAATTGCGCACTCTCTGCGGCCACAGCCAGGTCGCAGGCGGCCACGAGTTGGCATCCCGCCGCAGTTGCTATACCGCGGACTTCCGCCACCACCGGCTGGGGTACAGCCTGGATGCGCATCATCAGCTCGAGACAGGTCAAAAAGAGGTGCCGGATGTCGCCAAGGGATCCGTCCAGAATCTCGTTGAGGTCGTGCCCTGCGCTGAAGTGCCCTCCCGCCCCGCTTACTATAAGGACCCTGGCCGATCCTTTTTCCCCGACTTCCTTAAGGCAGGCGTCCATTTCCTGAAGAAGCGCCAGGGACAGGGCGTTCCGTTTTTCGGGCCTATTGAGCGTAATGCGGCCTACCCGGTCTTTTTCTTCATAGGTGATGGTCCTGTATGCCACGGCTTTCCTCCCCCCTCTCTTTTCAGTCCCCGGTCACCGGCAAACCCTAGAACTCAATGCCCTTCCGGGCCTTCACACCATTCTCGAAAGGATGCTTGACCTCGGTCATCTCGGTCACCAGGTCGGCGGCTTCAATCACGTCGGGGTGTGCGTTGCGGCCTGTAAGCACCAGGTTCAGGGAGGGGGGTTTTGTTTTGAGGACCTCGAGGACCTCCTCTACCGGCAGGAGCCCATAGTCGATCACGTAGTTGATCTCATCCAGGACAATCGTATCGTACCTGTCGGAGGCTATCTGACGCTTGGCAAGCTCCCATGCCTCCCGCACGGCCTGCTCGTCCTCGGGCTCGGGGCCCTCTCGATCAAAACGAATGAACCCTTTGCCCATGGGGATTATATCCAGAAACGGGGCCAGCATGTCGGCTCCGCCGAGCTCACCGGACTTCCAGCTTCCCTTTATGAACTGGATCATCAAGGTCTGAAATCCATGACCTGCACCTCTCAGGGCCAGCCCCAGGGAGGCCGTGGTCTTTCCTTTTCCAGATCCGGTAAAAACAATGATGAGCCCTGACCGTTCCTCTTTCATCAGCATAGGTTATTGACCTTTCTATCCTGGTGCCCGATTCGAAACACCGCCAGAAGATCCCTGTTACTCAAGGAGGTATGCAAAGGGCACCGTTCTCGAGCACACCCCGTGCTCAGATAACAGGGGCCCCATCTATTTTCGGATCATGTCTTCCCGGTTCTGATAGTAGGCGTCACGAAACGCCACATAGGGGTCAATGGCAGAACGCTTGAAGTCTTCGTAGTTCCCGATGGTAAAAGAGGTATTATTAATGCGATCATAGGTCCTGGCGCCGATATTGTACTTGAAAGCGAGATAGCTCAACGGGTTCAGAAAGCTATCCCCGAACATTCCCAGCGTGTCACGGCCGCTTGAGGGTCCCAGAAAGGGCCAGTGGATATAAAACGAGGGACCGCACCCGTAGACACCCAGCGTCTGCCCCAGGTCTTCATCGTATCGATCGAGATCCATGCCGTGGGTGGCCACGTCCATCAAACCGCCCAGCCCCACCGTGGTATTCATGAAAAGACGCACAAACTCATAGCCGGCCTCCTCCCCCTTGCCCTGAAGAATGCAGTTCACCATACGGATCGGCCCTGCCAGATTGTAAAAAAAGTTGCTCACACCTATCCGCGCTGTTTTCGGGACCACGGCCCCGTACCCCCGGGCCACCGGTTTCAGGAACCAGAAGTAGAGCTTGTCATTGAAATGAAAAAAGGCCCTGTTCATGGATTCAAGAGGATCAGTGATGGTATCGGCCGTCCCCCAGAACTCATCATCAACGAGATCGTTTTCTTTCCCTTTCTCCAGGGAGGCAACCCTGATGGGTCCCCAGTGGTGGCCTTGAAACAGTTTTCCCTGAAGGTCGGCTGCCGGCACATTACGGTCACCGTAAAAAGCATCTTTTTCCAGAAGGCCGGGCTGCGCACCTATCGGCTCCCGGGCGGCGAATGGGTTCTCCATCGTCCCTGCATTACTGGCGTCAGGGTCGGCGTATATGTCGCCACTGTATGCCGGCTCCGCTAAAACATGTGTTGCGGGCATGGCGATAAAAACAAACAGGAACGCGAACCCGAACCGTCTAAACCCCCTTTTCATGGTCCCAAAGCCCCTTTCTTTTGTCTCAATTCAGGAATACACAGGCCTGCGTGAAACCTCAGATGTCTTCCTCCATCTTTTCCTTGATTCGTTTTACCAGGTCTTCGTAAGAGGACCTCGAGACAATATCATTAAACTGCACCCGGTAATTCCTGACCAGGCTCACACCTTCCACCAGGACGTCGCTTATCAACCAATCCCCGTTCCTCTTCCTCATCCTGTACTCTACAGGTATCTCCTGCTTCTTCCTGGTAATGAACTTCCCGTTGACCCTGGCCCGGGTACCTTCCATCTCTTCCGAGACATAGACTATTTCCTCCTCCCCGGAGTACTCGTCCAGGTATTCCAAGTAGGTCCTCTCCAGGAGCGCCCCGAAGAGTTCTGTAAACTCCTCCTGCTGGGTCCTGTCCAGGTCCCGCCAGTGGGCCGCCAGGGCGCCGCGCGCAATAGCCTCCCAGTCAAACCGTTCCTTGACGGTCTTACTGACCATTTCCTTGCGCTTGTCCCGATTGCTATCGCCCTTGAGGGCATCGTCACATAGAATTTCTACGACCCTTTCGGTAGTCGCTTGAACACTTTCCATAGGGCCTGCCGCCCAAAGAGATGCAGGTGCAACAAAAAGGACCAACAGTATTGCGCAGATGGAAGCGCACGACGACGCCCGCATGATTCCCCTCCCATTTTTTTCAATACCCAGGCCCGGCTCAGCCACTAGATCTCTCCAAAAGCGAACTTGGAAATCAACTGCTCCAGGTCCACAGCCGGTTCCGTATCCCAGATTCTTCCTCCGGGAGGTATGATCTCTTCCGCCCCCCCCGGCGTGATACTTATGAATTTCTCACCTATAAGCCCCTTGGTCCTTATGGAGGCAATGGTGTCTTCCGGAATCTCGAGCCCCTCCCTGATGTTCAGGTAGACCTTGGCCCGGTAGTCCTCCATGGTGATGTCCTTGACCCGTCCCACATCCACGCCGGCGATCACCACCTGGGCGCCCTTCTTCAGCCCTCCCACATCTGTAAACATGGCGTACACCTCGTAACCCCGCGTGCCAAAGACTTCCATCCTGGCCAGATTGATGCTCAGGTATCCGAGGCAGATTATCCCGAAAAGTATAAATAACCCTACTGATAGTTCAAGGTCGAATCTCCTCATTTCCTGCAGCTCCCCTGTCTGATGCTGTTGCCGGAGCCCTGACCGGGCCATGACTATTGAATGGATATTGGGCCTTCGATCTCTCCCCGCACGAACTGGCGGACCAGGGCTTCTTCGGACGCCAGGATCTCATCGGGCGTCCCCTGGGCCTGAATACGCCCTTCGTGCAGAAAGGCCACCCGGTCGACTATCTCAAAGACCCTGTGAATCTCATGGGTCACAATTATTCCGGTAAACCTGAACCTTCCGTGAAGGTCGTCTATGAGCTTGAGGGTGGAATGGCCTATGATAGGGTCCAGCCCTGTTGTCGGCTCGTCAAACAGCATGATTTCCGGCTCGGCAACCAGTTCCCGGGCCAGAGCGGCCCGCTTCTGCATGCCGCCGCTCAACTGGGACGGGTACTTTGGTTCCTCCCCTGAAAGCCCTACCAGCGCCAGTTCATCGGACACCCGCTTTCGAATATCCTCAACGGACATCTTTGTCTTTTCCTTGAGAGGAAAGGCCACGTTTTCAAACACGGTCATGGAATCGAAGAGGGCCCCCCCCTGAAAAAGGAACCCGAGCCTTTTGCGGAGCCGGGACAGGGCCTTGCCCCTGAGCCGGGACATGTCCTCGCCGTCTATGAAAACCGTGCCGCTGTCAGGCCTCATGAGCCCCGCAATGTGCTTGAGGAGCACGCTCTTTCCGCACCCGCTCCGGCCGATCAAAGCCACAAGCTCGCCGCGCTCGACCTCCAGGGAAATGCCCTGAAGTACCGCCAGGCCGTCAAAGGAACGGTAAAGGTCCTCGATTTCAACTATGGCTCGTGAGGCGGCGGCCACTGCCTCGTTTGCACTTTCCCGCACAGTGTCCCCGAAACGGGCTGGTTCCGATTAATGCGGACAGCCCTTGCGTGAAAAAGTTTTATTTTATCAAAAAAAGCATGAGCGAGTCCAACACCGCGCCAAAACGCTAAAACAGAACGGATGTGATAAAGTAGTCCCATACCAGGATCAGCACCGAAGAAAAGACAACCGCCTGAGTGGTCGCCCTGCTGACTCCCTCGGCCCCGAATCCCGTGTGGATCCCGGTGTAGTATCCCTTGAAGCAGCAGATCCAGGCAATGATCACCCCGAAGCTCAGGGACTTGTACAACCCCTCCAGGACATCCCCGAAGTCCACGTAATTGGCCATCTCTCCGAAGTAGGTCCCGGCGCCGACCCCGAGGAGTTTCACCCCCACCAGGTAGCCTCCCAGTATGCCGACCACGTCAAACACGGCGGTCAGGAGGGGGAGTGCTATGACAGCCGCGAGCAGTGTAGGGACCATCAGGTAGCGAAACGGGTTCAACCCCATAAGTGTCATCGCGTCTATCTGGTCGCTGATCCTCATGATTCCGATCTCAGCGGTCACGGCGGACCCTGCTCGTCCCGTCACCATGAGCCCTGTTATCACAGGGCCCATCTCCTTGATCAAAGAAAGGGCCACCATGGGGCCCAGGAAAGCCTCAGAACCGAAGCGACTGAGGGTATAGTACCCCTGAAGTCCCAGGACCATGCCCGTGAATGATCCTGTAAGGATAATCACGAGCATGGACTGCCAGCCGATGAAGTGTATCCGTTTGACCAGGCGGGAAACCTTGATGGGAGGGATGAAGCAGAAGAACACGGCCTGAGCCAGAAAAACGCCCATGAGGCCTGCCCTTCGAAGAACCGACAGGGTCATGGCCCCAAGATTTCGAATCATGTTCATGAACCCACCCGCCCGATCAACAACGACCCGCAGCCCCTTCGCCTTTCCACCGGAACGGCCCGGCACGCCGCCTCCTGTGCCTCCGGACCGCCCTTGAAAGCAAGCCGTCCCGGAAATGCCGTGATTGAATTACCATTCTTAACCCGCCTTGACAATATCAAAATGCCGAAACACAGGGTTCCAGGTAGGACAGGCGCATGAGATCGGTATCCAGCACGGCCGGCAGCCCGATGGGCAGGGGAATGTTGCGGCCGTAGTGCCCGACGGGAAGGCCCGTGGCCAACGGGATTCCGAGGGGATGAAGGCGTTCCCTAAAGAGGCCGAGTACCGCATCATTGGTATTGTTTTCTCCGAAATCGCCCGCCAGGAGACCGGAGAGCTTGTCGAAAACCCCGCCCAAGGCCAGGTGGGCCAGCATTCGGTCAATGCGGTATAGAGGCTCGCGGGTCTCTTCCAGAAAGAGAATGGCGCCGCTCAAGTCGGGCATGAAGGGCGTCCCCATCAGGTGACTCACCAGGCTCAAATTGCCACCGAAGACAGGGCCGGAGGCCCTTCCCTCACAAACTGCCCGCCCCGTCGGGGAGAGGTCGATTTCCGGTGGCCGGACAGGGTCTTGAACCCACCGGAAAAAGGTCTCCAGGTCCGCCGACCGCTCCCTGTCCTTGAATCCCCTCACAACAGGACCGTGAAAGCAGACAAGGCCGGTGGATGCGTGCAACCCCCAGAGAAGGCTGGTGATGTCGCTGTATCCCATAAGGATTTTGGGATGGGTTCGAAACAGGGCCGGATCGATTCGGGACAGCAGGCGAATGCACCCATATCCTCCCCGGGCGCAGAACACCGCCCGGATCTCGGGCCGGGCGAACATGGCATGAAGGTCTTCCAGGCGCGAGGCGTCGTCCCCTGCGGTGTATGCCAGGGAATCATACAGGTGTACTCCCCGTACCGCCCGGCAGCCGAAACCCTCCAGGCGTCTTATGCCGGGCTCAAGGTCTTCCGGCGAGACAGGGCCGGCCGGGGCGATCACGCCTACCAGGTCTCCGCTTTGCAGTCTTGGAGGCTTGAGTATCACCGGTTTCTCTTGAAAATGATCATCAGGCCTTCCAGGGTCAGAAATTCCTCCACCCGCTGAATGGTTTCCGACTCCCGGGCGATCAGGGGGGCCAGGCCCCCGGTGGCGATCACGGCCAGGTCTTCGCGGCTTTCCCTCTTCATGCCGCCGACTATCCCGTCCACCAGGCCGGCATATCCGTAAACGACTCCTGCGTTCATGGCACTGATCGTGTCCTTGGCAATGATCTGCTTAGGCCGCGCAAAGAGTTCGACGCGAGGGAGCTTGGAGGCCTTCTGGAAAAGGGCCTCGCAGGAGATGGTGATCCCGGGCGCGATGGCCCCGCCCACATACTCCCCGTCCCGGGTCACGAAGTCGAATGTCGTGGCCGTACCGAAATCCACGATCACCATGGCCTTGCGGTACTTCTCATAGGCTGCCACGGCATTCACGATCCTGTCCGCACCCACCTCCCGGGGATTGTCATACAAAATAGGCATGCCGGTCTTCAACCCGGGGCCCACCACCAGGGGCCGCACGTCGAAATACCGGCGGGAGAAGTCTTCAATTGTCTTGAGCAGCGGCGGAACC
The DNA here is from genome assembly GCA_041685835.1 of Desulfatiglandales bacterium. Classification (GTDB taxonomy): domain Bacteria; phylum Desulfobacterota; class DSM-4660; order Desulfatiglandales; family HGW-15; genus JAIPEI01. The sequence goes on along the minus strand of JAWLEX010000059.1, from coordinate 402 downwards.
ACGCAAGAAATGATGATGTGCCGGATGTCCTCGTTTCGGACACTGGAGTGCGAGAAGAGATTGGCGATAAGGATGCCCAGTTCGTCGTCCGTGATGTCCTTTTCGGTCCTAAGACGCCAGAAGTGCAGGATTCTGCCCTGGTCCGTCACACCTATCACTATGTTCGTGTTCCCGATGTCGATGCAAAGGAGCATAAGAGGTCGTCCGTCGTTTCAGTGGTGCCCGGGGGAATACCGTGGGTTATCCCTGCCAACCGCCGGTTTGATCCATAATAAGTGCTTCACCACGAAGGCTGAATTAAGGCCCTTGATTTGACTCGGGCCATCCATGGCCCTCGCCCTTCGGGCGCCCTGACGGGCGTCCCATTCCGCTATCCTGCGGAATGGTCCTTGATCTTGACAA
>JAWLEX010000058.1:0-18624 GCA_041685835.1 Desulfatiglandales bacterium | reverse complement strand
CTTACAGCCTAAGCCCTTGATTTTGCTGTGGCGGAAGTGCATGGGAATCGAACCCACCTGAGACGGTTTTAGCGCCTCACACCGGATTTGAAGTCCGGGAGCCCCACCAGTGAGCTATCCACTTCCATCTCTCATTTTAGGCTGAGGAGCCTTGGGTGTCAATCCCATGATCGGCCCGGGATGCATGTTGGATTGAGCAACCCACAGATGAGTTTCAAGAGGCCGCATGTTCAATAACAATGCGAAAAGCGCGACGGATGGGTTCGGCCGCACCCCAGAGCAGCTGATCCCCGCAGGAAAACACGGCCAGGTATTCAGGGCCCATGAGCATTTTTCGGATGCGGCCCACCGGGACTGTAAGGCCGCCGCTAACGGCCGCCGGGGTGAGTTTACTGATTGTAGCCTCTTTCTCGTTGGGCACGATTCTCACCCAATCGTTTCCTCCTGCCAGGATTTCCTCTATTTCTTCCAGACCCGCGTCCCGGTTGAGCTTTACGGTAAAGGCCTGGCTGTGACACCGCATGGCCCCCACCCGTACACAGATGCCGTCCACGGGAATTGGGGGTTGGATCCCCAGAATCTTGTTTGTTTCAACGAGGCCTTTCCACTCCTCCCGGGTCTGCCCTGATTCCATGGGACGGTCGATCCAGGGAATCAGGCTGGCGGCCAGTGGAACACCAAAGTGATCCACTGGAAAATCGTTGCCCCGCATTATGTGTGTAAGGCGGGTGTCGATCTCCACGGCTGACGAGGCCGGGTCCTTCAGGAGTTCACGCGAGGCTTCTCCAAGGACCGCCATTTGTGCCACAAGCTCCTTCATGTTATTGGCCCCGGCACCCGAAGCGGCCTGGTAAGTCATGGTGGATACCCACTCCACAAGGCCTTCTCGGAAGAGCCCGCAGAGGGCCATGAGCATGAGGCTCACAGTGCAGTTTCCCCCGACAAAGGTCTTTGTGCCGGATGCGAGTCCGTCCCTGATCAATAGGTCGTTGACCGGGTCCAGGACGATGATACTGTCCTTTTCCATGCGCAGGGTGGATGCCGAGTCGATCCAGATCCCTTGCCAGCCCCTGTTCCTGAGTTCGGGATATACTGCCTGGGTATAGTTCCCGCCCTGGCAGGTGATTATGATGTCCTGGCCCTCGAGAAGATCCAGGTCATAGGCGTCTTGAAGCGGGGGAATTTCCATGCCCACTTCAGGCCCCCGGCCTCCCACGTTGGAGGTGGTGAAAAAGACCGGTTCGAATCCCTGAAAGTCCCCTTCCTCGAGCATGCGTGCCATGAGCACCGAACCGACCATGCCTCTCCATCCGATGAATGCAGCCCTCAGCACGACCTGACCTCCTGTTTGTCAGACAACCCCGGACCGAATACCGGGGTGAAAAAAGTGACACCCGTGGGGCCGGAACCCGGTCCCATGTCTCTCCACCAATCAGAAAAGGGCAAAGTAACAGAAAACCGGAGCGCAGTGAAGTCTAAAAAGTATCCGTGAAAAACAGCATCTATAGCGGCCTTCATTCAACTTTCCCGTGTGTCGGCCGATGTTACTAACATGGGCATGCAGGCTTCTCTCGCTCCAAGTAGGCAAGACAGGCGGAAAAACCCTCAGGCCCTCTTAAAAAGGAATGCGAGGTAGTGCCCATCCAGAAACGCTTTTTGGGCACTGGCAAGTTTCCAATTCAGAAATGAGGATTTTTTGTCAAGCTCAAGGAAACCAAGAGGTTGCGCGGAGGCGTACTGAAGTACGCCGCACAAGCAACCTCGCAGATTGACGCCGAGATTGGCAAAAAAGACCATTTCTGGATGGAAACGAGGTAGGGGATATGAGCACCATAGGTTGGACGCAGTCAGTCAATGCCTCCTCGGTGCTGGACAAGATCCAACAGACCCAGCAGGCCCAGGAGGAGTTGTCCCAGGTCCAGGCCAAAGCCAAGGCCCTTCAGGAGGAGCGTCTTCGCCGGACCACCGTCAACAGCACCCCGGACACCGAAAAGATTCGCGTTAGGGACGAAAAGGACAGGAGGCGGGAAGAGAGACGAAATAAGAGGCAAAAGCTCGCCGCGGAAGATAAACCCGGGGAGGATGAGGTTTTTCATGAGGAGGATGAGCAAGGCCGGCGTAAAATCGATATTAAGGTCTGACGCGGGCCGTGGCCCGCAACCCAAGAGCGCTGTAGCAGGCGCAGGAGGCCGGGGCTTTCCTCCGCTTCCTCCGCTGCCGGCCTCCTACGCCACCAGCCTCGGTACCGGGACGAAATCATCAGCTCCATGAATGTGTGTCATCAAAACTTCTTTTTTTGGTGACAGGCTCCCATGGGTAAGGCACTAAGCGGGACGTGACCCCATTTCTACGATTCGGGGTAGCACTTCCCCTACGCTTTCGTGTATTACAATGTCGGCTTGCGCATCAAGGTGTGTGGGATCCCGGTTGATGATCAGAAGCCGTGCGCCCTTCTGCACGGCCCGGGCCGGGATTGAAGCGGCAGGGTAGACAACGAGTGAAGAGCCCAGAACCAGGCAGAGCTCGCATTCCTCCGCATGCCTGAAACCGGCTTCCAAGGCCTCTTGGGGCATGGCCTGTCCAAAGGAGATAGTGGCGGGCTTGAGGATGCCGGCGCAGTGGTCACAGGCCGGAATAACGTCCCCGGCGGCCAGCCTGGCCTCGATGACATCCCGTTCGTATGATTTCCCGCAATTCAGGCAGGAGACCCGAAAGGCCGTGCCGTGAACTTCTATTATCTTGCCGGGGGAGTTACCCGCCTTCTGGTGAAGATTGTCGATATTCTGCGTAACAATGACCGACAGCTTGCCCATGTCCTCCAAGCTCTTGAGGGCGAGGTGGGCCGGATTCGGGCGTGCGTTCTTCATGGTTCCGTAGAACTCGGTGCTCATCTTCCAGTAGGCCTCCCGGGCCCGGTCGCTGCTCACGATCCTGTGGTATTCAAATTCGGAAGGATCATACCGTTCCCAGATCCCCCCCGGACTCCGGAAGTCCGGAATGCCCGACTCGGTGCTGAGACCGGCCCCTGTAAAGGCCATGATGCTTCCGGCCTTTGCGATCAGGGTCGCTCCTTTTTGAATTGCCTCTTCCATTGTGTTTGTCCTCCGTCCCCACAAATCATTACCATACCTCTTACCGCACTACGGCCCGGCGCGTCAACGCATGCTGATCGCGTTCACCGGGAAAAGCCCGCCGCCCTCACATTATCATTCCAGGGCTTTTTTTCGTGGACAACCCTCCAAAATGGCCTACCATGAGCAGAAAAGAAAAATCCCGTCTTGTGGTCAAGTCGGCGTGCCCCCGGGATGGAACAAAGAATTATTGATCGCTGATGGATTATTATGACTCAGGAACGAAAAGCCGACGAAACCCCCGCTCAGCCGGAAGGCGCCGATTCCCCCAGGCGGAAGGTTCCGACGGGTCCCTGTTTTTTCTTCTCGACGGGGCCGCTGCTTCCCAGGCCCCGGTGATCGGGCCTGGAACTGATCGAGCAGCCCACGCCCAGCGGAGAGCCCGCCCTGCTTGGCCGTGTGACTCGCAGCGTGAATATCCCCGTGATGGCGGACGAAAGCCTTCTGAACTTGCGGGACGCCTTCCGCATTGCGAGGCGGGGGCTGGCCGACATGGTTAACATCAAGCTCATGAATGTTGGGGGTGTTTCCGAGGCGCTCCAGATCAATGCGGTGGCCCGCTCGGCCGGACTCGAGGTCATGGTCGGCTGCATGGACGAAGCGGCCTTTTGTTTCCGCGAGAAGAACCGGGACTCGGGTTCAACCTGAAATTTTAAACAGACCAATAGGCGATAAATAGGCGATAAAAAGGCTGATTAATTCCCATTGCTCTAATGACATGGGCATATCAGCGCGGCACAGCCGAAAGCGAAATGGATGTGAATAAGCGAGGTTTCCATGACACGGGGTGACAGGAAAGACAAGGGGCACCGACCCAGGCGAATCGGCGAGTACCTGCCCTGCAGGGGGGATATCCTCGATAAGGGCCTCAACCTGCAGAAAGAACTGGCATTTAGCGGGGAGATTCGCAGGCTGGGCGAGATCCTGTTCGAGGCGGGGGCTATAGGACGGAAAGAGCTGGAGGCCGCCATATTGCGGCAGCGGCTGGACCGCCTTAGAAGCTGCAGTCTCTTCGAGGGCCTGAGCAGCAGGGAAATTGAGAGGCTCAGCCGTATGGTCAGGGAGAAGAGCGTTGAGGCGGGCCGGCCTTTCCTGTCACAAGGGGATCTGAGCGATCGCCTCTTCCTGCTGGTGGAAGGCGCCGCCCGGGTCTATCGACGGGGAGAGTTCGGAGAAGAAATCGAACTCCAGGACGTGGAGCCGGGGGAATGCATAGGAGAGATGGGCTACTTCTCCGAGGGCACAAGATCGGCGTCGGTTCGCGCCCTTTCTCCGTCGCAGTTCCTGGAACTCCCCTACGAAGACCTGGAGCAAGCCGTCAACAAGATGCCGAGCCTGGCACGGAACTTCCTAAACATGGTAACTCGAAGGCTTCGCAGGATCAACATTCGCTTTCAAGAGACCGTTGAGAGAAGTCTTGCAGTGGAGCGTTCCCTGGAGAGCCTTCGCAGCTTCCTGGACCTCTCCGACATCCTGGTTGTCCGCTCGGGAATCGAAGGTCTCATTCAGCGGATAGTCCGCATGGCAAGCGAGGTAATGGAGGCGGAACGGGCCTCCCTCTTCCTCCTGGACCGGGTCGCGGGCGAGTTGTGGTCCAAGGTGGCCCAGGGCGAGGAGAGTCGCGAGATCAGGTTTCCCGTGGGTCAGGGTGTGGCGGGATGGGCCGCTCTTCACGACGAACTGGTGAACATTCCCGATGCCTATGCAGACTCCCGTTTCAACCCTGAGGTCGACCGTCACACCGGGTACAGGACCAGATCGATTCTCTGCGGGCCGGTCAAGGACCTCGAGGGCGGGATTATCGGCGTGGTCCAGGTGATTAACAAACACCACGGGGTCTTCAACCGGGATGACGAGGCCCTTTTTCGGGCCTTCGCCTATCAGACGGCTGTGGCGGTGGAGAACTTTCACCTGTATCGCAGGATTCTGGCCGGACACAACAAGATGGCCATCCTTCTGGACGTTGCCACGTCCCTTGCAGATACCCTGGATCTGGATTCTCTGATCCAGAAGATCGTAGGCAAGATATCGGAGATCCTGAACGCCGAGCGCAGCACGCTTTTCCTCCTGGACGAGGAAAAGAACGAACTATGGTCCAAGGTGGCGCAGGGAATGGAGATGACCGAGATCCGCATGCCTGCTTCGGCCGGACTGGCAGGTCATGTGGTGCGAACCCGGGAGACCTTGAATATTCCGGACGCCCATGCCGACCCAAGGTTCAATGCCGAGCAGGACCGGCAGACCGGGTTTCGGACGACAACCGTTCTATGCTGTCCGGTTATCAATATGAAGGGCGAGATCATCGGCGTGACACAGGCCATGAACAAGCGGGAAGCTGCATTTGATCGGGAGGACGAGGAAGTCCTGCGGGCGCTTTCATCTCAGATCTCCGTGGCCCTGGAAAACGCTCAGCTTTACGAGCGGACCCGCTCCATGCGGAACTACCTGAACCGCATCCACGAGAGCATCACGAACGGCATTCTGACCCTGGACGGCGATTTCCGGGTTGTGACGGCAAATCGCGCTGCCCGTGAGCTTTTCGAGACCCCATCGGCCGGGCTCCTGAAGCGTGACTTCCGTGAGGTGGTCGGACGGGGCCGGAAAACGATCCTGGGGCACCTTGACCATGTCTTCCGGACCGGATCGCCGTTGGTGGATTTCGACGTGGAGCTTACGCTCCCTGAAGAGCGCAAGGTTTCCGTAAACCTTAACTTCGCGCCGATGATAGGAGAGGAAGGAAAGTCGCAAGGTCTAGTACTGGTCTTCGAAGACATCACCCGCGAAAAACGGATGAAGAGCACCCTCAGCAGATACATGGCAAAGGACATCGTGGAACGCGTCCTGGAAGACCCCGGCAGCGTCGGCCTGGGCGGGGTGCAGAGCAAGGCCACGGTCCTGTTCTCGGACATTCGGGGGTTTATGGGTATTGCAGAGACTATGAGCGCTAAGGAGACGGTGGCGTTTTTGAACGATTACTTCACGGTCATGGTGGAGGTGGTCTTTGACCAAGGGGGTGTCCTGGACAAGTACATCGGGGATGCCATAATGGCGGTGTTCGGGGTTCCTTACACTCAGACCGATGATGCTGAACGCGCGGTACGGACCGCACTGGTCATGCGCCTCACCCTGGACGCCTTCAACCGCCGGCCCGGACGGGAGACGCTGCGTCCGGTTGAAATGGGGATCGGGATCTGTACCGGGGAGGTGATTTCCGGAAACGTGGGATCGGAAAAAAGGATGGATTTCACGGTGATCGGCGACGGGGTTAACGTATCGTCGCGCCTCGAAAGCGCCAACAAGTATTACGGCACCAATATCCTGATCAGCGAGTCCACAAACGACGAGATCAAAGATCTCTTCAACACCCGGTTGATCGACAACGTAGTGGTGAAGGGGCGCTCACAGCCCATCCAGATCTTCGAAGTGCTGGGAGAGAAGGGCGCCCCGCTTCCCTATGAGATCGAGGCGTTTTCCAGAGGCCTGGAGCGTTACCGCAACCGCAATTTCAGGGAGGCCCTCCGGCTTTTCGAGCAGGGAGCCCCGTCCGACCCGGCTTGCCGGACGTTTTTGGAGAGGTGCAGGGTCTTTCTGAAAAACCCTCCGCCGCCTGATTGGGACGGTGTGTGGATTTCAGGAGAAAAATAGAATGCGGTGAAACCGCTGCCGCACAGGAAAGCAAACAGATGCTGCTTGGTACTACCGTCAACACCCTTGCCATAACGGCAGGGAGCCTTATCGGCCTTTTCTTCAGCCGTTTTATTCCTAAGAAGCACTCTGACACCATGCTCAAGGCCGTGGCCTTCGCCATCATCCTCATGGGGCTCAAAATGGCCTGGAAGACGGATGAGTTCATTCTCTTGATCTGCAGCCTGGCGTTGGGGAGCGGGGTAGGCGGGATGATCGGGATAGAGGACCGGATAGGCCGCTTGGGAAAGAGGCTGCAGGATAGGTTCGCCGCCTCAGGGGAAGGGATTTCAAACGCCTTTGTCTTCACAAGCCTTCTTTACTGCGTGGGTCCCCTGGCCATTCTGGGGTCCCTGGAAAGCGGTCTTACGGGAAACCACGATATCCTCCTCGCCAAATCAGTGCTCGACGGGCTGGGATCAGTTCTTTTTGCCGCTACAATGGGGATAGGCGTCCTGTTCTCCGCTGTACCGGTTTTTCTTTACCAGGGAGTCATAGCGGTAACTGCGTCTTTTGCAAAAGAGCTGCTGACACCGGAGGTGATCGCCCAGATCTCCGCTGTGGGCGGGCTGCTTATCGTGGGCATGGGCTTTAACATGCTGGGTGTTTCAAAAATCAAGGTGGGGGACATCCTGCCCGCCGTGTTCGTTCCATTGGCTTACCATATAGCCCGGGAGGCGTTGGGTTTGTTCATATAATTGAGTGAGTCGTCCCTCTGCTCAAGGTCCTGCCGTCACCGGATACCCATTCTTCTTGCCTGGAATCCTTTTCGTTGAAACGTTTTCACGTTAAAAAGTAACTTGGAGAACTCGAGTGTCACGCCTTCCCTGGTCTCGAATCAGCCCGGGTGAGCTACTTTAGGCTTGTTCGGACCCATAGGATATGCAAAAAAGGTGCAGGCAGTGATTTCTCGGGGGGCGTCCCCTCAAGGTGAGGACAACAGGAGGAAGAAAATGAGTAATTCGAATTCATACCATGAAACCCGGGCCCGGTTTTTCCGGAAAGCCGGTCCAGTGAACACACGAGATGTGTTGGAGTCCATTGCCCGGCGCGCCGATGAACTTTCAATCGACCGGGTGCTGATTCCAACGTGCAGCGGGAAGACCGCGATGGAGGCCCTCGAGGTGTTGCCGCCGGATTTTCATATCGTGGCGGTGACCCATGTAACCGGTTTCCAGAAACCCGATCACCAGGAACTCGATTCAGGGGTCCGCAAGGACCTGGAGTCGAAAGGGGTGACGGTCTTCACGGGCCAGCACGCATTCGGCGGCGTGGGAAGGGCGGTGCGCAACAAGATGGCCACTTATCAGGTGGACGAGATCATTGCGAACACCCTGCGGGTTTTCGGCCATGGAACCAAGGTGGCCGTGGAACTGGCCCTGATGGCGGCCGATGCCGGGCTGATACGGACAGAAAGCGATATTGTGTCAGCCGGTGGGACCATGAGCGGAATCGATACGGCCTTGGTGCTGCGTCCGGCCAACAGCTTTCATTTCTTCGACCTCAAGGTACGAGAGGTCATTTGCAAACCAGCGGCTTTTTAAGTGGATTGGAGGTTGACAGGATGCTGGGAAAAAAATCCTTGGAGCGATACGCCGATGTCCTTCTCTGGGGCCTGCAGGCGGCGCGAAAACAGAGGTTTAAAAAGGATGATCTAGTGATTGTGCGGTACCAGAAGGCCGCGATCCCCTTGGCCGAGATACTCCATGGAAGGCTCCTGGACGGGGGCTACAATCCGGTCATGCGAATGGGGCTTACGTCCGTAATGGAACGGGATTTTTATGAGCGTTCCAACAACCGGCAACTTGTCTTCGTCCCGCCGGGAACCACGGAGCTGTATGAGAACTTGAACGGGAGCATCTTTCTTCACGCGCCGGATTCCCTGACCCACCTGCGAGGAATCGATCCTAAGCGCATCGGGAAGACCGCTGTGGCGATAAAATACCTGCGGGACATCCTCAACCGCAGGGAAGACAAGGGGGAGTTCGGCTGGACGCTTTGCATATTTCCTACACCCGAGCTTGCCCGGCAGGCGGGATTGACTGAAAAGCAATACGAATCCCAGGTGATTCGCGCATGTTATTTAAACACACCGGACCCGGTAAAGGAGTGGAAGACCATCCACCGCAAGGCCGCGGCCATCAAGGACTGGCTTAACGGCCTGGATGTCGGACGCCTGCACGTGGAATCGGAAAGTACAGACTTATGGATCACGCCGGGAAAACACCGCAGGTGGCTCGGGGTGTCAGGGCACAACATCCCCAGCTTCGAGCTATTTCTGTCCCCTGACTGGCGTGGCACCGAAGGCGTCTACTATGCAGACCAGCCGTCCTTTAGAAGCGGTAATTACGTTGAGGGGGTCCGGCTGGAGTTCCGCAAGGGGCGGGCCGTGGGTGTGGATGCACGGAAAGGCAAGGTTTTCGCGCAGAAGCAGGCCCGAATGGACGCGGGGGCCTGCAGGGTAGGTGAGTTCAGCCTCACGGATAAGAGGTTCTCAAGGATCAACCGTTTCATGGCCAACACCCTCTTCGACGAGAACTACGGGGGAAAACACGGAAATTGCCATATCGCCCTGGGGGCTTCTTATTCGGACACGTTCGACGGCGACCCGTCCTCTCTGACCCTCGAACGGAAAGATGAACTCGGCTTCAATGACTCCGCGCTCCACTGGGACCTGGTGAGCACGGAGGACAAGCGGGTAACCACCGAGTTGCGCTCCGGCAAGAGCCTGGTGATTTACGAGGGGGGACGTTTTCTGGGGCCTTGAGACAACGGCCCGTTTCGAATCAGAAAAGGTGTATGGCGGAAGACCGGCGCGTATTTTTCAAGAGCGGGAAATCCGGTCGATTGACCTGCGATTTTAACGAGAACACGATTCAGGTGACACGAACCCCGAACACGAACAACGGCCTTTTTCCGGGTGCTTAAACACACATTTATTCACAAATGAAAAAGTCGGCCCGCCATCTCATCTCGGGATGGCGGGCCTTCTTTTGAGGTTTAGTATTTTTGTGAGGTTTGGTGTTTTAGTTTAGTTTATATCAGGCTGATGGTTGACCAGTTTACGGGCTTTATGTCACTTGATATAAGACTTCCCGGTTTGCCGTTGTTTTCCCCGGCGGCTATCTGGTCATTTCAGTGTTGTAGATGCCCGGCGGAAAAGATGCACGTACAGCCGAGAAGTCTTTTTATCCGGTGCCGCCGGGTGCTCCCTTTTGTTTAGTGTACCCCTTGGAGGCCTTGAGGCCATCCGTTGGGTTTTCTTTCGGTGTTGAAGCCGCGTGGCGGAACCGGGTCTCCCTCTTACTGTTTACATCGGCCGGTGTCGTAAAAAACTTCAAAACTCTCTTACTATAAAATTAAGGTCGAAAAACGGATTGTAAAGACCTGCGAGACGGATTTTTTATCAGCCGTAAAGGCCCCTCACTCTCGCGCGTCCCTGCTTTCCCGGGGCAGTCCAATCCTTGCCATTTCCTCTTCCACCGTGTCCAGGTTGCTCCGGATCTTGGGGGCCAATGTGGATTCCGGGAAGCGCTCCAGGAGCTCACTGAGCAGGCTGTGGGAGGCGCGAAGATGCGTCTCCTTCTCTTTGGAGCTTTCGGCGTTCCTGGCCATGAGAAAAAGCTTCGCGGCCTTCTCGCGACCGCTCCGCACGAACTCCGACTCCGCCCTCTGTCTGAGGGCCTTCACGCGGGGGTTTGTCCCGTCCGGAGACCGTCGCAACCCCTCCAGCCTGGCAAGGGCTTTTTCGTAGTCTTCGGCTTCCATGAATTCGCGCGCCTCATCGAGGGCTTCGTCCACATGGGGTTGAACAGGGGAGGGGGATGGAGTCCTTCGATCAAGCGCGGCCTCGGCCCTGTCCACTCTATCCATGGCCCGGTCAATGGCCGCCGTTTCTGTCCCCTCAGGATACCGGATCCTCTGCCTTACAAGGAGCATCCTTGCCCGGTCAAAGTCCTTTGCCTGTACGAGAGTGTTCACGCGGTGGAGCAGATCGGCCAGGGGGCCGGAGTCTTGCTCTCCGCGGTCTTCCTCCGGAGGGGCATCAGGCCGGCGGTCCGGAGGGGCGTAGTCCTCGGAAGGCTCGAGGGCCATTTCGGCAAGATCGAGGATGCTTTTACGTTCCTGAATTTCATCCACGAGCCTCTCATAATGGTCCCGGGCCTGCCTCGAATTCCCCTGGCTAAGATGCCAGTCGACCAGCCGGCTTCGCAGGTGCACAAGGCCCGGCCTGCCCACGAGTTCCGGCAGCACACGCTCGCCTGTTCGAATCGCCTCGCTGATTTTTCCGGATTCAGCCAGGGCCATGGCGAAGAGGAGTCCGGTTTGAGGCGTGACGGCCTCGGGCCCGTATACATTTTCGAGATCCAGGCAGGCCTGGATCACGCCCTCGTAGTCGCCTGAAAGGTAGGCTTCGCGAACCCGTTTTTCCTTTTGGGCCGGAAGAGGCACCACAGGTCCGGCCGGGCCGGCTTCGACTCGTCCTGTCTGGAAATATCGGGCCTCGAGGGCACCGAGTCGTTCGAAGAGGATTTCGGTCGTACCTATTCCCTCCGGTGAAGGACCTGGTGAGCGGAGCTCTTTCAGGACAAGGCGGTAGTCCTCCAAGAGCGCTCTTGCTTCCTCGCGACGTTCCGTGTCAAGGTCGTCTTCACGGGCAAGTATCGTTTCGAGTGCCTGAATCCGCTCCTCCACACGATCCGGGTCGATGGGCGTTTCGGGGGGGCGGATTTCAGAGGACGGCTTTGGGGCCGTGGATACCTGAGTGCGGGTTGGCCCCCCCGGCATGCATCCGGACAAGAAAAAGACAAAAATCATTGCTGCGCAGGAGAGAAGGCCCATTGGCCGGCCGAGCGTCATATAATTCACCTCACTGGAGCGGTTCAAAGTTTCGATTGACTCGTATGGCCCCGTCTTCCACGCTTACATCCGACAATATCAGGACCGAGTTTTTGGGGTCCCCGTCATCCTGGAAACGCATCGGCAGGCCCGTCTTTCCGGATATGCGGACAGGCCGAAGATCGGCGTGGCGCGTCATGGAGGCCGGCTTAATGTCGAAAGCGAGATCGGCGATCTGGAGGTTTTTGCGGTATGTGCGGCTGTTTACAAGGGCGTTGCACGTATCGATCCAGACCGGCAGGGCACCTGACGCTCCATATATTGTTATACGTTCCCCCTCCATGGGGCGGTTGTCGTCGTAGCCTACGTAGGCTGAGACCGCGAATCCCGAGTCGAGGCCCAAGCCGCCGGCTTCATCCTCCGGTCCTGGAAGGAACCCCATAAAACTGGAGTTTGTGTATTCGTTGGCCGTGCCGGTCTTTCCAAAGCCCGGGACCGGGAGTTCCACTCGATCCTCATCCACCTCCACAGAGAGCCTTATTGCATCGTTGGCACGCCGTCCGGTGCCTTGTTGAACAGCCATCCGAAGGATTTCCGCCATCATGCCCGAGACTCGTTCACTTAGAATCCTGGTCGGTCTTGGGGTGTATTCCCAAATTACCTGACCTTCCCGGTCCTCGATACGCTGGATGATCGGGATCATCCGCTCGGAAGGGTTCTCGTCCAGGAGGTAGACCTTGCCGGTCATCATGGCCTGGTAGGCACGAGACGCTTCGGCGATACTTACGGCGTTCGCACCCAGGGGAAAGGAGAGTACAGGGTCGAGAGGAGTTGAGATACCCATTTGCCTGCTGAGTTCGCGAACATAATACAGGTTGACGAGAACCCGGAAATCCTTGATCCTGGCGAGAACATCGAGTTCATAACGTTTCATCTCGACGAGTTTCCGATAATTCTTGCGGGTTTGTGCCTCAAGCAGATCCAGGACGGACGATGGAAGCAGGTCGTCAACCCACACCCTTCCGGCCTGAAGCAGTCCGGGCTGATCACGAAGATCCTGCGGTGTAACCGACCTCAGGTCCTTGCTGTCACCCATGAGCCTGGGCCCCAGAAAGACCGTTCGAGACCGTCCCAGCAAGTCCCGGCCCAGGCGGAACCACTTCAGGTCAGGGGGGAGGGGCCCGCCGGGGTCCCGTTCGAGGGCGGACCGGATCCGCTCAACAGCCGATTTCATATCCTGGTTGAAGACACGGAGGCGTTCGTAGCCGTGCCGGTAGATCCGTCTATGATTAATGTCGCCCAGATCGAGCCCTTCTTCGCCTACCTTGAAGTGCAGGTGTCTCAAGGTGTCCAGTGCAGCATCGTATCCTGAAAATATCAGATCCGATTCAATAGCCTTTCGAGCCTCTTGAAAGGCGGCTTCCATGAGCGCATCACCGTCGACGAGAACCCCGTGGTCGTCCCGAATGCGCCGCACATAGTCCTCATAAGGTTCGTTTTCCTCACGGTGAAGACCCACACGGCGAACGACTTCTCGAAACTCGCTCAGATTGAGATGGTCCGTCAGGTGATAGAGGAGCCATACTGTGGCGAGGTTCTCGGACTTCACGCCGGCCCAGGCCATGGAGACCTCGCCGGAAGGAGGTTTGTGATCCGGTTTGGGCACATATACGGTCTTCTGGTATTTGTACAATTCCGGAACATTCACGAGCATGTCCAGGCTGTTCCACTTGAGCTGAAGAGCCGCAGTGTAGACGAAAGGTTTGAACGCGGAGCCGAGCTGCCGCTTGGCGTCAACGGCCCTGTTGAAGAACTGGTTGAAGTAACCACCGGCCATGGCACGAACCATGCCGCGCTGCAGCACGATGACGCCCCCTTCCAGTGCCGGGATCTGGGTCAGACGGAGCGTTCTAATCATCTCACCATTTTCCGGAGGTTCGGACATACAGACAGGAACCAGGTCGCCTTCACGGAAGATCTGCATAAAGGCAGGGATGTCTCTCTCGCCGAACTCGGCCCATATTCCGCGGCGGGACTGGACCCAGGCCTCACCGACATCCCGCATACCCTCAATATCGATGACGCCCCCTCCGTTTTCCCAGGCAACTACCAGGGAGGGGCTATCCGGTCCCTGGTCGATATGAGTGATTCGCCCAAGAAAAGGGAGCGTGGTGTCCTGACGACGAGGCAGGGACAGCCTTATATTCTGGTAGTCTTCCTGAAGCTCGGCCACAGGGTAACCCCTCAGGCGAATGTCAATGCGGGGCAGGTTTTGCTGCAGGCTGCGGAGGGCGCCTTCCTGAATCTCCCGGTTTATGGATGTGTAAACACGGATGCCGGAGGTTGCGATGTTCTCGATTCCCTCCCTTGACAGGATTTCCTGAAAGAAAGGGGATTGCAGCTGTTCGCGGACATAATCCAGGATTACGTTCAACCGGAAGGTGACCTGGCCTTCCTTGAAGGGTACGGGCAGGGCCTTGGCCTCCCGGAACCGGTCCGGCGCGATGAAGCGGAGCTCGAGCATTTTTCTTAGGACATAGTCCTTTCGGGCCTTCCCGGCTTCCGTGGCCCGCAATCTCTCAGCCTCTGATCTCTTGGTAAAGGGGTTGTAACGGTTCGGTGCCTTGACCATGCCCGCTATAAAGGCCGATTCCACCAGGTCGAGTTCCCGTGCGTCCTTGTCGAAAAAGTAACGGGCCGCGATTTGGAGCCCCCGTCCGAAGCCGCTTACAAAAAACTGGTTGACATAGAGTTCCAGGATCTCTTCCTTGGAGTATTTCCGCTCCAGCAGGACGGCCTGGAAGAACTCTTTGAGCTTGGCCCGGTAAGACCGCTTCTCCCTCTTAAACACGTTTTTGGCGGTCTGCTGCGTGATGGTGCTGCCACCCTGTACGACACGGCCGGCGCGAAGGTTGGCAATGAAGGCCCTTATGATGGCCTTTGAGTCGAAACCCAAGTGATTGAAAAAACCCTGATCCTCTGCGGCGACAATGGCCTTCACAAAGGTCTTGGGGATATCATCGTATTCGATATAGCGCCGGTGCGTCTTTTCGAAGAAGACCCCGACCGGGGTCTTGCCATCGTCATAGTAGACCGGGCTCTCCGAGAAGATTATGCTCTGAATCACGCCCCGCTGAATGTTTGTAGCCGATTCCTGGGAGACCTGGTAGTACAGCGTGGCCAATAACGCTATCAGGCAGAGAGCAACGGCTGAAACCACCCAGAGGAACGCCTTGATAAAGCGAAACCTTCCAGGCCGCTTTCCGACATATGTATTTCGATATTTAGTTCGTGATTTCGCCATTTAAAAGCTTTTTCCTCATAATGTCCTTGAGCTTTAAGCCCTGCATTTCAAGGCCTTTGCGACCATACTTCATATTGGCTTCGATGAGATACCATCGTCCATGGTGTGGAATCAAGTCAAGCCCTACGTCATCGAAGCGGCATTTCCGCGCGCAGTGTGCGGCGAATTCGACTCCATCCAAGGGCACGCCGTCGAAAACCGCCTCTCCTCCCTGCGACAGATTTGTCTTGAACCCGCAGGGAGACCGCAATCGCCAATAGGCCAGAACAGGCTCGTAGTTGATCAGGATTACACGCAGGTCCCGTTCGTGAGGAAGGTATTCCTGGACGTATGCCACCCGTGTCATGGCCAGGTACTCCTGAAGCTCTTTTTCCCGGTTTATCATAAAAACACCCCGGCCCCGGGAGGAGGCACGGGGAACTTTTGTGATGAATGGAAAACGAAAGTCTTTCAATATGTCGTCACAATGGCGCCTGAAATAGAACCGGGTCCTGGGATGAGTAATTCCAAGCATCTGGAAGAGGGTTGTTTGGAGTATTTTCTCATCCGCGTACAGATGGTTCTCCAGGCTGGGGAAAATGCGCCGGTCGAGGGTGGACAGAAACTTGGCGTAGTGCCTGGTAGGATAAAGCACCAGCGGTGATTCAAGGATGAGGGCCCGTTCTGTTTGCGTGTAGTCGAAGAAGTTGGGTCTCACCCCAAGGGTCGTCACCTCGGGGACGTCTCGAAGACGGCTGCCCAGGGCGATGAACGGGACGCCGTGAGAGGTCGGTGTCATGGGGGAAACCCTCCGGTGTAGAACCTCCTGTTGACTGAGAAAGACAATTTTAATACATTGCCCCGAGTTTGCAAGGGAACTGGTACCCGCCCATGAGATCCTTCGCTTTTTACCTCTCGCCAAGACGCCGGGGAAACCTTCACTCCCCTTTGCGGATCCACCGCTTCACGTCATGTGCCAGACCGCGGGCTTTCTCCATGACGCGGCCTGCGTCGAGGGTCAGAAGCTCACGGTTTTCCATGATCACACGGCCGTTTATGATGCTGTGAGTGACGTCTTGAGCCGCCGCCGCATAGACCAGGTGCGAAAACGGGTTGTACAAAGGGGTAAGGTGCGGTTTGTTTGTGTCCACGATGATCACATCGGCCTTCTTCCCGACCTCCAAGGAACCCGTGACCTCTCCCAGACCTAAGGCCCTCGCGCCTTCAGTCGTGGCCATGCGGAGGGCTGTAACGGCGTCGAGGCTTGTGGGATCCATGGTGTCGACCTTATGAAGCCTGGCGGCCGTGCCCATTTCCCCGAAAATGTCCAGGTTGTTGTTCGAGGCGCACCCGTCGGTCCCCAGCCCCACAGTCAGGCCCCGTGACAGGAGGGTGGGGACCGGAGACACTCCACTTGCAAGCTTCATGTTGCTCTCTGGGTTGTGGATCACCTTTACGCCATGCTCCACCATGAGGTCCATTTCATTCTCCTGAAGGTGAACACAGTGATCCGCCACCACGTGGGGGCCGAGGATACCCAGGGAGGCGAGGTGTTCGAAAGGACGCTTTCCGTACATTTCCTGCACCTGTTCTACCTCTGCCCGGGTCTCCGCTACGTGCATGATAAGGGGCGCTTCATGCTTTCGGGCGAGCTCATCGGCCCTGCAAAGAAGGTCCGGGCTGCATGTGTAAATTGCATGGGGTTCCACGGCGATGTTTACCAGAGGATCGTCTCTCCAGTTTCGAATGAGTGCTTCGGTGTACTCAAAGCCCTTATCAAGGGGGCCGTAATTGGGCGAGGGAAAGTCGTAGAGAACCTCACCCAGAAGGCATCGTATGCCTGCAGTCCGCGCCGCCTCGGCCGCACGTTCCTCAAAGAGGTACATGTCGCAGAACGTGGTGGTGCCGGACAGGATCATTTCCGCACACGCGAGTAAAGTGCCCGTGTGCACGAAGTCCCCGTCCATACGGCTTTCAGCGGGAAAGATGTAGTCGTTGAGCCATTCCATAAGGGGGAGATCGTCCGCAAGCCCTCGAAACAGGGTCATGGCCGCGTGGGTGTGACCGTTGATCAGTCCGGGAAGAATCAGTCCTCCACCAGCGTCGATTCGGCTCTTGGCCTCCTGGGAAGGTCTTCCACCTGTCCCTACCTCTATAATGGCGTTACCGCGAACTGCAAGGAAGCCGTTTTCAATTACAGTGCCGTAAGGGTCCATGGTGAGAATGGTTCCGTTTTCAATGAGCAAGTCGGCTTGTTGCATATCTGAATCCCTGTAAGTATTATTTATTGTTTGCTTCGTGATCTCCGTAGTAAAGCTTCAAGTATTTTCGCAGTCAAATCAACCGCCTCGGGGCCAGCCTCAAGGCTCCCTCGAGACAACTGTTGCGACCCGTCCCCAGAGACGGCTGAGGCCCGGCCCTGCTCGTCCGGCCCAGGCCACGACCTCCTCGATTGACGTCCCCTTCATGCAGTCGGGCAGGTTCAGGTTCGTAATAACCACGATCACACAGATTCTAAGACCGCAGTGGACTGCGGCAATTACCTCCGTCACCGTGGACATTCCCACGGCGTCGGCCCCGATCATTCTAAGAAAGCGAGTCTCCGCCGGGGTTTCCATACTCGGACCCCGTATTCCCACATACACTCCCTTTTTGAGGTCCATCCCTTCGGCTAACGCCTCTTTCTGTGCAACCTCAATGAGCTCGCGGTCATATACCCGGCTCATATCGGGAAAGCGAGGGCCGAACGTGTCCAGGTTGGGGCCTATGAGAGGGTTTGTGCCGGTCAGGTTGATGTGGTCGCTTACAAGCATCAAGTCACCGGGCTCGAACAAGGGGTTCAGCCCGCCGGCTGCGCTTGAAATGAGAAGGTGGGTCACGCCTAGCCTGGCCATGACGCGGACCGGGAGGCTGACCTGTCGCGGCGTGTAGCCCTCATAGAGATGATATCGACCCTCCATGGCCAGGGTCGGCAGACCCGAGAGATCGCCGTATACCATTGCCCCCCTGTGGCTCTCGATCGTTGCCTTAGGAAAGTGGGGGATCTCTTCGAAAGGGATGCGAAACTCGATCGATATGGTGTTGGTCAGGTCTCCCAGACCTGTTCCGGTGATCATCCCTATCTGCGGGCGGGCCGGCAGCAGTCCATCAAGAAAATCCGCTGCAGCAAGTATGTCGTCCATCATCTGTTATTCTCCCATGGAAGGATGAAGTGCGGTCGAAGAGACGTTTGCGGCCGACGATGTTAAAATACTCAGGCGGGCCGGGACCATTCCGGAACATTAACACAGAGCTCAGGCCGTGAAAAGCCCCCGTCGTACCGGCACGTCCGGAGCTCATTCGTTTGACTACAGGAGCGCCGGGGAAGAAGTCCGGAAGAGTGCGATATGATTTTCTTTTGGGCGTGGAAAAGCTCTTGAATCCCGGCATTTCCCCTTGACCGGCATTCCACTGCTGGGATAAACCATTGTTGTCCCACGAAGACGTCTTTACCGGAAAATCCAATTGGAATAGACCAGGGTACCAATGATCATCGATCTGCACATACACTCGAGTTCCTGCTCGGACGGAACCATGACGCTGGAAGAGATTTTCGCCGAAGCCGTCCGCAGGGGAATCAATGTCCTTTCCATAACGGACCACGATTCCATAGACTGCCAGGAAACGGCTATGCTGGTCGCAAAGGAA
>JAWLEX010000057.1:0-18629 GCA_041685835.1 Desulfatiglandales bacterium | reverse complement strand
GGGAGCCCGGTCGCTTCCTGGACCGCCGCACCATACGGCGGGAGCATGCTGCATTCCAAAAGTATTGCACCTAAATTGGGATTTTGGGCTTGAAGGTTTAGGGCGGCAACTGTGACTTCCGACCGTACGGCATCGCTGTCCAGAACGCCCATGTCATCAATGGCTGTCTCCTTGAAGTGGCGGGAGTTTTCCAGTCCGGCAATGATTATCCGATCAAGGTTGTTGATGCCGAGAGAAGAGAGAACTTCGCTGGTCAGGGATCGTGAATCGGCGGTCAGAATCCCGATAGTTGCGCTTTTGCTGATGATGGAAGTCATGAAAGGGACCTGCAGCAGGCTGCTCAGAAACACGGGAATGCTGACCGCCTCTTGAACCTCTTTCTGAAAAACGGCCATGAACCCGCAGTCCCCTGTAATGGCCCTGACCCCTTCCCGTTCAAGCTCCTGCGCACCTGAAATCATGTGCGCGGTAAAACTTAGATCATGTTCGAAAATCCGATCCGGCGTCAGACCGTTTATACGCTTGTATCGCACCGGATACTCATAACTGGCGGCATTGCCCACGTCTCCTTGGATAAACGGGGTGTTGGTGTCCAACAGGAGGATGCCTATGAGTTCTCCATAAGATGTCTGACCTTTTTTCGCTTTGAAGAGCATGGTTTCTCCGGATCTTGCATCGACTCCCAGGCTCAGTTCAGCAGGGCTTGCTATGTGATGAGAAAAAGCTGCCTGGGAAACCGGGCGAATGTCTCGCACCCGGACTCAGTAACCCTCAAGGACTCGCTGCACTCGAATCCAAAGTTGTCCATCCACATGCCCAGAATCATGTGAAAGGTCATGTTAGGTTCAAGAATGGTCCGGTCGCCGGGGCGCAGGCTTGCGGTGTGTTCACCCCAATCCGGCGGGTAATTGAGACCCATGGAATAACCGATACGGGATTCTTTCTCGAGTCCGGCCCTGGCGATGTGGTTGCGCCACACCAGCTCCACTTCTTCTGCGCGCATTCCCGGTTTAATGGTATCAAGGGTGAGGTTTAGGCCCTCTACGGTGTGCTTGGCCAATCGGACCAATTTATCCGGAGGGGTCTTGCCCAGGTATGCCGTACGTGCAATGGGGCAGTGATAGCGATGCCGGCAGGCGGCCAGCTCCAGGTTTACCATCTGCTCTTTTTCATAGGGGGCATCAGTCCACGTAAGGTGAGGGGCTGATGTCTTTTCACCTGTGGGCATCATTGGCACGATAGCGGGATAATCCCCGCCAAACTCGGGCGTGCCGGACATTTGGGCCTGGTAGACGGCTGCCACCGTGTCACATTCGCGTACGCCTGGTTCAAGACGCTCAATGGCCGTCTGCATGACCCGTTCTGCTATCTTTCCGGCCTCTTGCATCAGGGCGATTTCCGGCTCTGACTTGATCAGACGAATCCAGTTTACCAACAGGTCTGCATTGGCGAATTCGGCCTCCGGTAAGCTTTTTTGGAGTTCTGCAAAGCACCGTGCAGTGAAGTAATAGGCGTCCATTTCCACACCGATGGTCTTTCGGCCCCAGCCCCTTTCGATAAGGTGCCCGGCGACAAAGTTCATGGGGTGGCGCATCAGAGACTGCACATAGTGGTCCGGATAGCCGATAATGGCATCATGGGAAAGGAAGGTTGTGTGTTTGGCCCCATTGACGTCCATTCCCCGGCCGATCCACAATGGTGTTTCCGAGTCCAAACTCACCACCACCACTTGAGGAACATAGAAAGACCAACCGTCATATCCCGTCAGGTAATTCATATTGGCAGGATCGGAGATAATCAGGACGTCGACCCCGCGTTCATTCATTTTCCGGCGGGTGATCTCAATCCGCCGGAGATACTCTTGATCCGCAAACAACGCCATTTTCTACCTCCGTATATCAATTAGACCCATCCGCGCAGTTTCATGGCTTTTTCGAGCTTTTTGAGGGCATGAATCCACGCGCCCAGCCGGAGGGTGACATTACCCGCATCTCGAGCTGTTTCCGCCGCTTCCCGATACGCCTTCAGGATTCGCATCTCCAGGTTCTGATTGACGGTATCGAGATCCCAGTACTCATCGGACAGCCCCTGGGTACGTTCGAAATGGCACACCGTCGCACCCCCGGAATTGGCAACCACATCCGGAACCACCGTCACCCCCTTTTGTTCCAGTATGGTGTCGGCTTCCGTGGTGACCGGGCCGTTGGCCCCTTCCACGATCAAACGGGCCTTCATCGAACCGGCGTTTTCCTTATGAATCACGCTTTGAACAGCCGCCGGGACGATGATGTCACAGTCAAGGCCGAAAAGATCCACATTGGAGACCGGCTTGGTGCCGGGGAAATCAATGACCTTTCCGGTTTTACGGACATGCTTACTCAGTTTTTCAATATCAATACCGTCCGCCGCATAAATGCCGCCGTACACGTCACTGACAGCCACGATGCGTGTTCCTGTCTCGTTTAGCAACCCGGCAAGGGCCGTCCCCACCTGACCGAAGCCCTGAACAACGGCCGCAGCCTGAGAGATATCAAGTCCCATGTCTGCGGCCGCTGCTTTAAGGGTGATAAAGACACCCCGGCCCGTGGCTGCTTCACCTCCCAAGGAACCACCCAGAATCGGGGGCTTGTCATTGATCGCAGCCGGGCAATGGATCCCGGTGATCTGTTCGTACTCGTCAAGCATCCAGGCCATGGCCTGCTCGCCGGTGCCGATGTCCGCACCCGGAACGTCCGCCCAGGCGCCCCTGGGTTGCAGGTTGCGGATAAAGGCCCTGACCAACTGTTCCATATCCCTGGGCGATAGCTTGTTGGGATCTGCTTTGACCCCACCCTTAGCCCCTCCTGCAGGAATGTCGGCCGCGCAGTGCTTGATGGTCATGAAAAGGCCAAGGGCCTTGATCTCGTCCAGGGTCAGATCCGGGCGAATACGGGTTCCATCCCGAAAAGGCCCCAAAGCATCGCAGTAATGGACTCTATAAGCCTGAAAAACCTGAAAGGAACCGTCCTCGAGTCTGAGCGGGATGCGGAACTGTTGAATACGCTTGGGTTCCTGAAGGATCTCCATGACACGGGGGTCGATCCCTCCTGTTTCACCTGCTTTATTCAGGGTTCGAATCGCTACTTCAAATACATTGTCCATGTGGAGCTCCACTGAATTGCGCAGGGGCGGTGGCCCGACCCTGGTTGAGGCCAGCGTTTTAGACCACCGCCGGCAGGATAAGGTCGGCGGCTCCCTTGGGGGACGTCTTGAGGTCCGGGGCGTGCCTGCCCATGAGTTCCTGGATGACGCCGGCCATCTTGACCTTCTGGCGAATGAGGTTGTCATGAAAAGCCTCGGTCACCCACGGCTTATAAATGTCCCCCTCCGAGGTGCCCGGTTCAATCTTGAAGTAAACAGGGGATGCAACCCGCGCAATCTCAGGGGCTTCGTAGGCTCGATACATGCCGCCAAAGGCATCAACGATAATAATGTAGACATCGAGGGGGATATCCACGGCCTTCCGGATACCGGACAGGATCGGGAGGGAGACGTCTGAGAGGGGGTTCATGGAATTGGCTCCCATATTTTGCAGCACCTTGGCGCCGGCCGCACTGCAGTACCCACCGAAAACGGAAAATTTGAATACCGTTTCAGCAGGTATCAGCCCCTCAGACCGCATTTTATTGACGATATGCAAAACGCCCTCATCGAAAACCAGAAACCCGCGGAAACCGGCTTCAATGTTCCGCATCATGTCCGCGATGTGGTAGGCGATGTGGTCCGAGCCCCTGAGGCGAAAACCCTGCATCGCCCCTTCCGGATTGGACATTTCCTTGGAGCCCGTATCCCAGGCCTTGCGGTGGCCGACGGTCATAATGACCTCGATTTCCGCCTCGCGCGCCATCTCGGCCATGCTCTTGAGCTCTTCGAAATCACAAAAAGTGGAGCCGCCGACAGTCGCAATCGCGCGATGAACGACGACATTGCGTTTGCCTGCCTCGTCGATCAGGGCTTCCATTGTGGAAGCCCGTTCGACCCCGGCGATTTCAATGCGCCATTTGGCGCCGTCTGCGAAACTTTTCGAAGATGTAATAAGATCGTATCCGTCCCGTCCCGGGATGCCTTCTTTTTCCATGAAATCGCGAATCGTTTTCAACACATCGGGCATGGATACCTCCATTGGCTAGCTAGGTTGCTATTTATATGGTTTATTTTGTATTTTATTGCTTTTTAATGCCGATATATATTATTAACTTAGTAATTTCTTTAGCTTAGGCAGCTCTCCAGATACCATTTGATAAGCATGTTCTTCTTTTGGAAATTCCCCGTTGCGCGCCTCCTTGATGTATTCGCGGAATGCATTGATGGTCTTTTCTCCCAGGTTCTCATATTTTTTGACAAATTTGGGCGTGAAGGCCTGGAAAATGCCCAGGACGTCACTGCAGATCATGAGCTGGCCGTCCGCCTCCCACCCGGCACCGATACTGTAGACCGGGATACTCAGCTTTTCACGGATAATGCCACAGACTTCGGGCGGCACGGCTTCCACCAGCAGGGCAAAGGCGCCGGCGGCCTCAATGGCCTGGGCATCTTCGATAACGTCTTTGGCCGCCTCGGCAGTGCGACCTTGGGCCTTGAACCCCCCTTGCTGGCCGGAACTTTGAGGCGTGAGCCCGATGTGCCCCATGACCAGCATTCCGCCGTCGGCAATAGCTTTAATTTGAGGACACACCCGAACCCCTCCTTCCAGTTTGACCGCGTCGACGCCGGCCTCTTTATGAAAACGTCCGGCATTGCGCACAGCCTCTTCCACACTGATCTGATAAGACAAAAAGGGCATGTCACCGATAACGAAGGTATTGAGGGCCCCGCGGCGCACGGCTTCGCTGTGCCAAATACACTGATCCATAGTCACCGGGATCGTGCCGCTGTAGCCGTAAATGCACATGCCCAAAGAGTCTCCCACCAGGAGCATGTCCATTCCGGCTTGTTCCGCAAACGATGCCGTCCAATAATCATATGCGGTAATCCAAACTGCTTTTTGACCATCCTGCTTCAATTTCTGCAGATCGAAACGGGTCATTTTTTTCCTGCCCATGATTTCTTCTCCTCTTTGACGGACCCGGTTGGCTATAACCCGGCTTCCTGGTTGGGTATTTCAGGCGCCCCGATCTGTCGGGATATCTCCCGGCACAGCGGCACCAGCTCGGCTTGAATCGCGTCAACTTTCTCTTTCGTCATGCGTTGGGTAAGGCCGGACAGACTCAGTGCATATGCGGGCCTGCCCCTGTAATCAAACACCGGGGCGGCAACGCAACGCAGTCCGAGGCAGAGTTCTTCGTCGTCTATGGCATAGCCGCATCGCCGGATCTTCTCGATTTCGGTCTTCAACCGTGCTGCGGTCGTCATGGTTTTGGGGGACCTCGCCGTCAGGGTCACCGATGCAAAATAGTCATTGAGCTCGTCTTCAGACAGAAAGGCCAGCACCGCCTTTCCCAAGGCAGTACAATAGGCCGGCGCGATTGCGCCCAGCCCCACATCCAGCCGCAGAATTTCCGTGCTGTCGATTTTGTACAGATGGACTATGGCGGTTCCGTCCCAATGCCCAAGATTAACCGTTTCACCAAAGTTCAGGGCCATTTCCTGCATAAAAGGATGGGCGACATGGCGAATCTCGAACCCTTCCAATTTTCTCATACCCAGTTCAAGAGCCTTGAATGTCAGACGAAAGCGTCCGCCCTCATTCTTTTCAACATAGCCAAGATCACGCAGGGTATTTAAAAACCGATGGCTTGCAGCCCTGCTGGTCCTCAGCTCTTCCGCCATTCGGGAAGCCGACATTTCACCGTTGGCGGCCAGCAGTTCCAGTGTCCGCAAGCCTTTGGCCAGCGATGAAACAAAATAGTATTTTTCGCCGTTGGATGGCATAGGGCACTTTGTGCTTCACTCAGGTTTCATTTGGATTGAACGGTTGATTTGAAGAATCGGCCTTTTTTTGGCCACAACAATGTCTCACTATGCGTGACGCAATCTCTCTATGTGTGACATAATAAAAAATCGTCTTTGCCTTGTCAAGTCTTTTTGAACACCCCTCAAATGTTAAAACCACCTCTGCTCACGGTGCAGCGGTGGTAACTCCTAAAGCGGGCCCTTGCCCGCAACCCAAAGTCAAGGAGCACTGGCGCGAAGAATGAGCGTCCAGTTTGGTCTCTTCGGGATCGAAATCGGGATCGGGATCGATTTCTTCTAATCTATAGACCCCGGAGTCTTCCTTCACACAGCCGTAGACATCAAGCTTTTCGTGTCAAGTATCATTTTATTCTCTTTCGATTGCGATCCCGATTGCGATCCCGATCCCGATCCCGATCCCGATTTCTAGTATCCCAACATCAATTATTCTGGTTTTTTCTGACAGCTTTTCAGGAGTAAGGCACGTTCCCATGCCCGCGCCTGGGAATTTTTGTTCATACGCCGGCGCTGAACCCAAGGCGCTGCATTTGTAATGGCGCACCGAGTGTGATAAGAAGCCTGATTCCCGATTATTCAGGAAAGCCCATAGAGTTTTGATCCAATCGAACCTGTCAAGCCGAAGGTCTTTAAATGAGCCACTCAAATCATGCCAATATCCATTGCATTACCTGGCAGGACAAGGAAATCCTGCTGGTGGGAACGGCGCATGTATCCAGCGAAAGCGCCGATCTGGTGGAGCAGGTCATCCGAGAAGAGAAACCGGATACCGTGTCCGTCGAGCTCTGCGAATCCAGATACCAGGCCCTCACCCAGGAGCATCGGTGGCAGGAGACCGACCTCCTCAAGGCGATCCGGGAAAAAAAGGCCTTTCTCCTTCTCATGAACCTCATCCTGTCCTACTTCCAGAGAAAGATAGGCCGCAACCTGGGGGTCCGCCCAGGGGAAGAGATGCTGCGGGCCGTGCGGACCGCCGAAGAGAACGGCGCTGCCGTTCACCTGGCGGATCGTGACATCCGAGTCACCCTTGCCAGGGCATGGCGGTTGATGGGGCTGTGGAGCAAGATAAAACTTTTTGCGCAACTCCTCGTATCTTCCGGAGAACTGGATGACCTGACCCCTGATGACATCGAGGAACTCAAGCAAAAGGATGTTCTGGAGGCCCTGCTGGACGAGATCGGCGAGGGCCTCCCGGAAATTAGATCGGTCCTCATTGATGAACGGGACCTGTACCTTGCTGAGAAAATACGCCAAAGCCCCGGCCGCAAGGTGGTCGCCGTGGTGGGAGCCGGGCACGTACCGGGGATCCGAAAGCACTTTGGAAAAGATGTGGATCTCCTGGCACTGAACGAAGTCCCTCCTGGAGGACCGTGGAAGACCTTGTTCAAGTGGGGCCTTCCGCTTCTGATCCTGGTAATCTTCACGGCCGGTTTCTTCCGGGCGGGCCCCTCGGCCGGCATGGACATGCTAAAGCTGTGGGTCCTGGCCAACGGCGTGCTGGGCGGGCTGGGAGCGGCCGCGGCCCTGGCCCACCCCCTGACGGTCGTTTCCGCTGTAGCCGCCTCACCCCTCACCTCTCTCAACCCAATGATGGCCGCCGGCTGGGTGGCAGGGCTGGTTGAGGCATTTATAAGCAAGCCCAAGGTAAGGGACTTCGAGAACCTATCCGGGGACCTGTCCTCTGTTAAAGGCTTTTGGCGAAACAAGATCTCGCGGATCCTGCTCGTGGTGGTTTTCACCAACATAGGAAGCTCGCTAGGCACCTTCGTAGCCATACCGCTCATGGTCCGCGTCTTCGCATGATCAGGCGGCTCCTTGCGGCTCCTTTATCTTGTCGCCGCCGGACCCATTCGGGGAGGTCTTTGCTTTGGGGGCGGGAATTGATATTTGAGTTTTGACATAATCATGCCGTTTACTTATACTGCATTGCCTTCAAGAGAAATTCAACCTATCCCGGCCGACTCCCCGGCTTGAAGGCCGGCGGGCACCGCCCTCTGAAGCCGGGGTCGCGTGGAGAAAAACAGTCATGGACGTACGATTCTGGGGGACCCGCGGGTCCATTCCTGCATCATTGGATGCCCGCGAAGTGCGCTCAAAGGTCCGGGCGGCACTGGAAAAGGCGGTCGAACACGGCCTGGGCCCGGATGGTGATCTTGACGGGTTCATGGACGAAAATATCCCCTTCAGTGAGCGCGCTACTTACGGTACCAACACGTCCTGCGTCGAGATCCGCGATGGAAACCATTTTATGCTCTGCGATGCGGGAACCGGGCTTCGGGACTTCGGCAACCATGTAATGCAGCTCGAATCAGACGAGCGGCCCAGGGAGTTCCATCTGGTCCTTTCCCACCTGCACTGGGACCATATTCAGGGTTTCCCCTTCTTTGCACCGGCCCTGACCCCGGGCAACCGGATCACCTTATACGGGTGCCATCCTGACCTGGAGAAGGCCTTCACCCTTCAGCAGAGCCCGCCCTTTTTCCCCCTCGAGTTCAGCAACCTCGGTGCAGATATCAGTTTCAAAGAGCTCATGCCCGACCGCGAGGTCGAGATCGCGGGGTTTAGAGTCATTCCGAAAAAGCAGGACCATCCGGGCATGTCCTTCGGCTACCGCTTTGAGCGGGGAGGAAAAACTGTAGTCTATTCCACCGACGCAGAGCACAAAAATGTGAAGGAAGAAGACATGTCCCCCTTTACCGCTTTCTTCAAAGGGGCCGACCTTCTCATATTCGACGCCCAGTACACATTCGCTGACGCCTGCACGGTCAAGAAAGACTGGGGTCACTCCAACAACCTGATCGGTGTGGAAATGGCCCATAAAGCCGGGGTTCGGCATCTCGTTCTCTTTCACCAGGACCCGAACCACACCGACAGAGAACTGGACCGCCTCCTGGAGGACACGCAAAAACTGACCCGCCTCCTC
This sequence comes from Desulfatiglandales bacterium, assembly GCA_041685835.1. GTDB lineage: Bacteria > Desulfobacterota > DSM-4660 > Desulfatiglandales > HGW-15 > JAIPEI01. Next base: position 9,757 of record JAWLEX010000057.1, on the reverse strand, counting down.
ATGGGAAAAGAGGCACTTCAGATCACCATCGCCTGGGACGGGCTCATGCTCCGGCTTTGAGCTCCCGGCACTTCTTGGCATACAAACCCGCCTCTCTGGAATTTGGGAGCCGTTCAAAAAGCGCAAGGGCCTCGTCGAATCGCCCCAGGGACATGAGACTGATCCCCAGGCATACGGTCAGGGCCTCGCTGTCCCCATAATGCTCCATTCCCTCCGCGAGAAGCCGGGCCGCCTCCTGGTGATTTCCCCGCCTCTGGTGAAGGACGGCCAGCCCAAGAAAGGCCCGGTGATCCGGGAAATATGCCAGGGCGCGGCAATAGAGGGCCTCGGCCACACCGTCCGGGTCGGAAACCGCCTTTATCCCGGCATAGTCTCCGTGGCTGAACGTCATGGCCAGACGGGAGCAGAAATCGGCGTTCAGCCGTGCCGGCGACTTCCCGCCGGCAAGTTCCAGGTTGCGGGCGAAACCGCCCAGGAGCCTGTGATATCCGCCTCGAAGAGTCTCTCCCCAGCGAAGCACATCCTCCCGGGTGATGTCCGGATCCAGCTCAAAGTACGGGACTCCCTCGATCCTTTCCAGCCAGGCATCGTCGGATATCCTCCCCGCCCGCATCATCTTCTCGTATAACGCGGTACCCGGGAATACCTCCAGGATGTAGAAGATGGCCCCCAGCGGGCGGATCTCTCGAATCAGGTCAAGGGTCTCTTCTATGGTCTTGTCACTCTCGCCCGGACAGCCGTAGATGAAGTATGCCCTGGCCAGGATGCCTGCCCGGGTGGTGAGGGAAAAGGCCCGCCTGATCCTTTCCGGTCGCAGCGGCTTATTCAACTGCCTGCGTACGGCCTCGGAGCCGCTCTCTACGCCGTAGCTGATCTGGATGCATCCGGCCCGCCTCATCCAGCCCAGCATCTCCTCGTCCACATGCTCCACCCTGGCTATGGCGAACCAGGTGATCCGGAGCCCCAGCTCCAGGATGCCCCGGCATATCTCGATGACCCGCACTCGATCCGCGGTGAACGTGTCGTCCGAGAAAAAGAAAAAGGTGATGCCCCGGCGGTAGAGGAGCTCCAGCTCTTCGATAAACCAGGAAGGCGAGTGGGCCCTGACCCTCCTGCCCCAGAACCGCGGGGAACCGCAGAATGCGCAGTTGCGCGCGCAGCCCCGAGTGGCTGCCACGTGCTGAAAGGTGAAGTATTTTGCCGGGTTGGGCAGGCTGTCCAGGTCTTCAATGGGCGGAGCGTCCGAGGTCCTGAACGGACGGCCGTCCCTGCGAAAGGCAATGCCGGGAACGTGGTGAGGGGCAGAGCCGTCGCCGCTGTCAAGGTGTTCGACCAGGGCCGGAAAGGTACGTTCCCCCTCGCCCAGAACTACGTAGTCCACCTCGTCCGTCTGCACCAGGATCTGTTCCCAGAGGAAGGTGACGCCGATCCCGCCGAACACCACCCGAACCTCCGGGACCACCCGCCTGGCAACGCGGGCCATGTCCATGGCCCCCCAGCGGTTGGCATGGAGCACGGAGAGACCGATTACGTCCGGGCGCAGTCGCCGAAAGGCATCCTCGGCCTCCACGAGTCGATCAGCCATATCATGCCAGTTGAGGAGTTCCACATCGTGGCCGTGCTCCCGCAGCACGGCCCCCACATAAAAGAGCCCGATGGGAGGAACGGCCACCTCTTCCGTGTGGATTCGCTCATGGAGGACAGGGGGGTAGATCAGAAGTACCTTCAAGTTCGGCGCATTATTCCATTACCCGGAGTTTTTCCTTAACAGAACCTTCTGTCATTCCACAACGCCCTTTTGAAAAAGGGCCTCAATCCGAGCGGGCGGCATACCGAGGTCTTCGAGGACCTTGCGGGACTCTGCTCCTCTTGTGCTGCCGGCCCGTTCGGCGCGGCCCGGGGTGGCGGAGAGCCTCGGGGCCGGGGCCGGCTGGCTAACGCCGTCTACGCGGGTTATGAGCCCCCTTGCCACGGCATGTGGATGGCCCTCCACCTCGTCAAGGCCCATCACCGGCGCTACGCAGGCGTCCCGGTCCTCGAACACCCGGGTCCACTCCTCCCGGGTCCGCGTGCGAAAGACCCCGGCGAAGAGGGTCTGCATTTCCGGCCAATGAGCCTTGTCGTTCTGTTCCGGCAGGTCCTCTTCGGCCAGCCCCAGTCCGTCAATAAGCTCCCTGTAGAATCGCTCCTCGATGGCCCCTACCGCCATGTATTCACCATCGGCCGTCTCATATGTCCGGTAGTACGGTGCGCCGCCGTCGAGGATGTTGGTTCCTATGTTCAAGGTCATAAGCCTGTTGGCCAGCAGGCCGTAAAACTGCGTGCAGAGATAGGACGCGCCGTCCATCATGGCGGCATCCACCACCTGCCCCTCTCCCGTCCTCTGCCTTGCTGTCAGGGCAAGAAGGATGCCCAGGGCGCACAGGAGCCCCCCACCGGCGAAGTCGCCCAGGACATTGGACGGTGGAATGGGGGGCTCCCCTTCCCGCCGAAACAGTGAGAGGGCCCCTGACACCGCTATGTAGTCTATGTCGTGGCCGGCTGTCGCGGCAAGAGGTCCGTACTGGCCCCACCCGGTGAGACGTGCGTAGACCAGGCCCGGGTTTTCGACAAACACCTCCTGGGGTCCCAGGTTGAGCCGCTCCATCACGCCGGGTCGATACCCCTCCAGTAATACGTCTGCGCCTCGCATCATATTCCGCACAATTCCTCTGCCTTCAGGCTCCTTGAGGTCTATGCGAATGGACTTTTTGCCCCTGTCGAAGGGATTTCTGTCCATTACATTGGGGATCTCGGGAGCGCCCTTTGAGGGCCGATCAACCACTGTTACGTCCGCCCCGAAGTCGGCAAGTATCATACCGCAGAAAGGCGAAGGGGCGATTCCCGCCATTTCGATTACCCGGATGCCGTCCAAAGGCCTCATGCTGTCTCTCCTCTCGTTTAAAACATCGGCATTCAGCTGGGGGATTTCCCGGGCTACTCGCCCAGGTAGGCTTTTCTCACCCGCTCGTTGGCGAGCAATTCGGCCGACGAGTCGGACAGGGCGATCTCTCCGGTCTCGAGCACGTAGCCGCGGCTGGAGAGCTGCAAGGCGATCTGGGCGTTCTGCTCTACCAGAAGGATGGTGGTACCCTGCTGGTTGATATGGCGAATGTTCTCGAAAATAGAGTCCACTATGATGGGAGCGAGTCCCAGGGACGGCTCGTCCAGGAGAAGAAGCTCTGGGCGGCTCATAAGGGCACGGCCGATGGCCAGCATCTGCTGCTCGCCGCCGGACAGGGTACCACCGTGCTGCTTCTGGCGTTCCTTGAGTACCGGAAACAGCTCGAACACGTGAGCAATATCCTTTTTGATTTCCTGCTTGTCCCTGCGCAGGTAGGCCCCCATGTCCAGGTTCTCGATGACCGAAAGCAGGGGAAAGATCATGCGCCCCTCCGGCACCTGGCATACTCCCTTCTGGACGATGCTGTCCGCCCGCATCCCTGCAATAGACTCCCCCCGGTAAATAACGTCCCCTTCGATGGGAATGAGCACGCCGCTGATGGTCATGAGAGTCGTGGATTTACCCGCCCCGTTAGCTCCTATTAGACAAACGATCTCGCCCTCGTCAACTTCCAGGGATATACCCTTGAGGGCGCGGATGTTCCCGTAGTATGTCTTGACATTGTCAAGCCTCAGCAGCATTGAATGCTCCCGTTCCCAGGTAGGCTTCGATCACCCTGGGATCGCCCTGCACTTCCCTGGGCAGTCCCGTCATCAGCATCCGGCCGTAGTTGATCACCACTACCCGTTCGCAGATACCCATGACCACTTTCATATCGTGTTCGATGAGAAGCACAGTGATGCCCTTATCGCGGATCCGGTGGATCAGATCCATGAGGGAACGCGCTTCCTGGGGGTTCATTCCGGCCGCAGGCTCGTCCAGCATAAGAAGCTTAGGATCCGTGGCCAGTGCCCGCGCTATCTCCAGCCGGCGCTGATCGCCGTACGCCATGGAACTGGCGATCTCCTCCCCACGGCCCCTCAGGCCCACGAATTCGAGAATCTCCTCGGCACTGGCGGCGATCTCCTCCTCCTCCCGGCGCTGGGAGGGGGTCTTGAAAGCGGCGCCGAACACGTTGGATTTGAACCGGCAGTGACGTCCGATCTTGACGTTATCCAGCACCTTGAGATTATCGAAAAGGCGGATATTCTGAAAGGTCCTGGCGATGCCCAGGGCCGTTACCTTCTCCGGCTTCTTTCCCCCGATTGCTACAGGGTTCCCGTTGACCGTGAAGAGTATCTTTCCTGAAGAGGGTCTTTCGATCCCCGCCACGCAGTTAAAAAGCGTGGTCTTCCCGGCTCCATTGGGGCCGATCAGGCCGATGATCTCGTTTTGATTGATGTCGAATGATATGTCCTGAAGCGCCCTGAGTCCGCCGAAGTTCTTGGACACCCCCTGAATCTGAAGAATTGGCTTCATATGTCTAGCTCACCGCTGTCTTGACTTTTTTGCGTTTCACCCTGCCGGCGCGCATCTGCGCAGCCACAGCCGGAATGGGCATCAGGCCGGCAGGCCGGTATCGCATAACCAGCACCATAATCAGGCCGAAGGCCAAAAAGCGGATCTCCACAGGCAAGCCAACAGCCGAGAGCACTTCCCGAAGGACCTCGCTCAAGGAGACCAGGACCGCCGCCCCCACCATAACGCCCCAGATGTTGCCCATGCCGCCCAGCACCACCATGCAGAGAACCAGGAAGGACTCCCAGAACTTGAACATGTCAGGCGAGAGGAACGTGACCCACCTGGCAAAAAAGCTCCCGCCCAACGCGCCGAAGGCTGCGCTGGTCCCAAAGGCGATCACCTTGTAGACGAGCAGGTTGATCCCGCAGGATACCGCCGCCACTTCGTCATCCCTAATGGCGAACCAGGCCCTCCCCAGCCTCGAGTCCTGTATTCGGTGCATTACAAAAACGGTCCCCAGGACCATAACGATGGCCAGATAGTAATAGGGGAGTTCACCCTGAAACTCCCACACCGGTCCGCCGAACCAGGAAAGGTCTATGGACGGAGGCAGGATGCCCGGAAGGCCCAGGGGGCCGCGAGTCAGCCAGATCTCGTTCGTCAGGAAAAGGACCACCAGTTCGGAAAAACCGAAAGTCACGATGGCGAAGTAGTCTCCGGTGAGCCGCAGCGTCGGCGCCCCCAGCAATACACCCCACAGGGCCCCGTTCAAAAAGGCCAGGGGCATGATCATCCAGTAGGACATGCCGAAGTGGTAAGTCAGCAGGCCGGACGTGTACGCTCCGATACCGTAGAACCCCACAAACCCCAGATCGAGCAGCCCGTTGAACCCCGGGATGATGTTCAAGCCCAGAGCCAAAATCATGTAGAGATAGATGAGGATGATTATATGGAGCATGTGCTGCGAGACGAATGGAAACGCCGGCAGCACCAGCGCCAGTATCAGGAGGGCTATTTTGAGCTTGCTCGAGTTGCTTATTTTCTGGTCCATGGTCCTCACACTAAATCGACTTTTTTGTCTCCTTGATGACCACTCCGAAGAAGCCCGCCGGGATAAACACGATCACGAGAATCATAACACCATAAGAGATACCGTCGCGGTAGAGGCTGCTCAGGTAGCCGGCGCCCATGGCCTCTGCCACGCCCAGGACAATACCGCCCAGCATGGCCCCGGGAACCGAGCCGATTCCGCCGAGCACCGCCGCGGCAAAGGCCTTGACCCCGGCCACGTAACCCATAGTCGGATAGAGGGAGTTGTAATAGGCCCCGACCAGGAGACCGGCGGCCGCGCCCATTGATCCTGCCACGGCAAAGGTCAAGGTGATCACCTTGTTCACGTTTATGCCGGCAAGCGCGGCCATGGTCTTGTTCTGGGCCACGGCCCTCATGGCCTTGCCGAAACGGGTCTTCTTGATCAGCAGGTTCAGACCTACCATCATAATAATCGTAACGCCGAAGACGAAAAGATGAAACCCGGTCAAGCGGAAGTGACTGAAGACCCACGTCGTGTTGAACCACTCAGGCAGGCTTTGGCTGGGGAAAGGCTTGGGCCGGGAACCCCATATGAGCATGGCGAGGTTCTGAAGAAAAATGGACATTCCAATGGCAGTGATCAGGCAGGCCAGCCTCGGAGACCGCCTGAGGGGCCGGTAAGCGATCACGTCCAGGAGCATGCCGCATATGGCGCCACAGGCCATAGCCAGGATAAACGCCATGTAAAACGGCATGCCCATGACCATGATAAAGGTCGCGGCAAAAAAGGCGCCCAGCATGTATACCTCGCCGTGGGCGAAGTTGATCAACTGGATGACGCCATAGACCATCGTGTATCCCACGGCGATCAGCGCATAGATACCGCCAATGGTTAAACCATTTACAAGCTGCTGCGTGAACACTGGACACCTCGCGTATGACGCAGAATGGGCGCCGCCACACAAATTTCGCGGCGCCCATTCTGCATCTCACATCTCCCCTGATTGTCGATGTTATTCGGCAGGAACGAATTTACCGCCCTCGACCTTTTTGACAAACGCGGGCTTGAAACAGTCCCCCACCTCATTGAAGTATGTAAGGCCGGTGACGCCTTCGTAGCCTTTTTCGGGGGAGTTGATGGCGGCAAGCCCTTCGCGGATCTTCTCACGGTCCGCGCCGACCTTTTCGATCACATAGGCCAGGATGCCCATGCAGTCATAGGCGTTTGCACTCATCCAGTCCACATCGCGGCCATTCTCTTCCTTATAGTCTTCGGCGAATTTTTGGCCCTCAGGGCCTGCTGCCTGCGCCAGGAAAGGCACGGTCATGTAAGTATTGTCCGCGGCCTCGCCGCCGATCTCGATGTAATCGGCGTTATCGATTCCGTCTCCTCCGAAAAGCGGCCCTTCAAAGCCCAATTTCCGGGCCTGACCCGCGATCAGGGCGCCTTCGAGGTGATATCCGCACAGGAAAAGGGTCTCCGGGTCGTCCCTGAGGAGTTTGGTAAGCTGGGGAGTAAAATCCGTGGCGCCTTTCATGTAGGCTTCGGTACCGGTCACTTGGAGTCCGCTATCCTGGGCGCCTTTCACGAAGCTGTCTTTCAGGCCGATGGCGTAGTCGTTGTTCTCATAGAATATGCCCACCCGCTTGAGGCCGAGGAGTTCCTTAACCACATGGGAGGCCAGGTACTCACCCTGAAAATCGTCGGTGTAGCAGTTACGGAAGAACCAGCCCTTCCCGACGTGGCCGATGGTCTCATTTGTGGATGTGGCACTTATCACCGGCATCTTGGCCCGCACATATATGGGCATGCCGGCCAGCGTTGCGGACGAACATACATGGCCGATCACTGCCACCATTTTTTTGTCGTTGGCGAACTTGGAGGCCACGGTCCCGCCTTCCTTAGGCTGGCAGAGGTCGTCACCCCATACGATCTCGACCTTTTTACCGTTGATGCCGCCGGCTCCGTTGATTTCCTTCAGCTTGAGCGAGACGCCGGCCTTGATGTTGTCACCGTACGCGGCTGCATCGCCGGTAAAGGGGCCGGCTACGCCGATTCGAATGGTGTCCGCTGCCGACGCCGCAGTAGTCATGCAGAAGATCAGGCCTACGGTCAGAATTAATCCCTTACAAAAAAGCGATCCTTTCCCTTTCATCATCACACCTCCCCTGCTTAGATGGTCCATGGAAAGCAAAAACCCAATCATTCCAAATACAAATACTTCATCCTCCAAGGACGGGATGTTAAGTGAAAGACGAAACCGTGTCAAGGCCTAATTTAACACGTGAATAGCTAAATTTTCGGCTGAGAAACGACCTGTTACTCAGCGGGATAACATAACCCGGATCGCCAAACTCCCCGAAGTGTCACATTCACTCCTACCCCGCCTTGCGCCGCCGCACCCGGTCCTTGATACGGTTGATGTGGCCCCGGCCCAGCCCCTTGACCTCGCAGCCCAGCTCGAAGTAGCGCTCGATTCGGGCGTCATCCAGTATGCCGAAGCAGTCGATTACCGCCACCGGTCCCCCTGTCATCGCAACCAGATCCTCGGGCTCGAGATCGAGGTACTCCTTGTGCCTTACGGCGATCACCACGGCCTCGGCATCCTTCAAGGCCTCCTCGAGGGTGGGAGTCATGGTGAACTCGTCCAAATGCTCCTGGTTCCGGAAGAACCGGGACCGGCTCGTGCCGGCCGCGGGATAGGAAGACTGTTTTTCCAGCTCCCACCAGTGCTGAACATAAGGGTCGTGGGCTCGCATCTCAGCCCCCATCTCAGTGAGTTTTCGAACCAGGATCTCAGAGCCGCTGTAACGGGTGTCTCCCACGTCTTCCCTGTAGGAAACGCCAAGTACCGCCACCTGCGAGGCAGCCACGATCCGCCCCATGTTCCTGAGCGCGTCTCGAACGAGCTGGGCCGCATGAAGCGCCCGGGTGTCGTTGATGTTGATAGCCTCCGGCGTGATCCGGAAGATGTCGTTCTCAAATCCCAAGAGGTGCTTGTAGGCCCATAGGCCCAACCCCCCGTCCTTGGGCAGGCAGTAGCCCCCGATCCCGGGGCCGGGAAAGATGATGTTGTCGTGGGTGGGGCGCATCTTGATGGCCTGGATCACCTTTATGAGATCAACGCCGTTGGTCTCGGCGAACAGGCTCCACTCGTGAAGAAAGGCCAGGATAGTGGCCCTGTAACTGTTCTCCACGATCTTGCAGGTCTCGCTCTCAATGGGCCGGTCCATGACCGTGAGCGGGAAATCCTCAATATTCAATACTTGAGAGAGAAACCGCTCAACCCGCTCCCGGCTCTCCCGGTTGATACCGCTGCACACCCTCCAGAAATCCCGGACGGACCTTACGTATTCCCGGCCCGGCATGACCCGCTCGAAACTGTGGGCCAGCAGGGGCTCCTGCTCGATACCACGCTTCCGGAAGGCCTTCTTGATTATGGGATACGCCACGTACTCGGTGGTTCCCGGCGGCACGGTCGTCTCGGTGAGGACGAGGCAGGCGGGGTTAATCTTTTGCCCTATGATCTTGTAGCTCTCTTCCAGTGCGCTGATGTCGGCATGCCCGCTCCGCAGGTTGCCCAGGTCCTCCTTGAGAAAGTCGCACTGGACGTCCACTACCAATACATCGGCCAGATTCAGGGCGTCGTAGGTATAAGTGGCCACCATGGTCTTTTTTTCGTTCACGCACCGGGCGATCAAGGGTTCCACTTCCGGGTCCTCGGCCTTTACCGGGGATATCCCCCGGTTGAACAAAGGGATCTTCCAGAAGCTTCTCGGGCTGGGCCGCTGCATGCCGATGACGAATTTGCCGGGCTCTTTCGTGGTCGAATCCACAGAGTCGGCCACCACCCCGGCCATAACGGCCCCAACAAACCCGAGTCCCATCACCACCACAATCTCCCGGCCCATGTCCCGCTGTTCCCGGGCCAGGGTCTCCAGCCACTCATACTCTTTACGGTAATCTTCTTCCTCAGGCAGGCGGAACTCCTCGCCGTCCGGGCTGGTGGAATACGCCATTGAGCGTCCTTTCTTGATTAGTTTCCATCCAGAAATGGTCTTTTTTGCCAATCTCGGCGTCAACCTGCGAGGTTGCTTGTGCGGCGTACTTCAGTACGCCTCCGCGCAACCTCTTGATTTCCTTGATCTTGACAAAAAATCCTCATTTCTGAATTGGAAACTTGCTAGTTTCCATCCAGAAATGGTCTTTTTTGCCAATCTCGGCGTCAATCTGCGAGGTTGCTTGTGCGGCGTACTTCAGTACGCCTCCGCGCAACCTCT
>JAWLEX010000056.1:3935-19123 GCA_041685835.1 Desulfatiglandales bacterium | reverse complement strand
TCGCTCGCCCGGGCCGATGCCAGGCCCAAGGTCCTGCTTCTCCCCTTTCAGATCCACGCACCCCAGGAGCAGCACTCCTTTCTCAGTCAAGGGCTCCGCTCCATGTTCGTCTCCCGCCTGACCGGCGAAGGCCTGGACATCCTTCCCGAAGACGTCAGCCGGCCGCTCCTCACTGAAGAGGACCAGAAAGGGGTGCACTCGGACGAGCGTGCATCGGAACTGGGCATGCAGGCCGGGGCCGAGCACGTGATCTTCGGCACGGTCACGGCCATGGGAGGGTCCTTCAGCCTGGACCTGGGAATCGTGGACCTGAAGAAAGACCCGCCCAAGCTGACCCGGGTGTCCGAGGCCACCGAGGAGAGCCGGCTCATTCCCAAGGTCGCCGACGTCGCCTACCAGTTCCGGGGGATTATCGAGGGCGTAGACCCCCGGCGGTTCCAGGCGGGCTCTGGAAGCGACCGCCTCCCGGAAGGCGAGGGCACCATGGGGCTGTTCTTCCGGCCCACTGCTGAATCCTACGGGTTCGAACCAAGCGGATTCACCAACATGCGCGCCATGATCGTCTCCCTGGACACGGGAGACCTCAACGGCGACGGCAAGGCTGAAATCGTGCTCGTGAGCCGTAACAGGCTCATTTTAGCATCGCGCGATGAAGACACCATGGTCATGAAATCCCAGATGAACGTGAGAACGGGCGAGGAGTTTCTTCGCGTGAGCGTAGGCGACATGGACCGGGACGGCAAGGCCGAGATCTACCTGGTGAGCCTCTATGGGCAACGGGCCCAGACCGTGGTGCTCACATGGGACGGAGAGTTTACAAGACGGGCCGAACAGCCGGGGCACCTCAACTTAGTCAAGAACGAGAGCATGGGAAGGCGCTTCCTCCTGTACCAGGGATCCAGGACCAACAGTTTTTTTTCAGGGGACATCTTTTTGATGGACCTGGGCCCTGGAAACGAACTGTTGCGAAAAGAGGTCCTGCCCCTGGAAGGCGCCCGGATCTACACCCTGGCCGTGTCCGATCTGAACCGGGACGGGCATATCGAGTTCCTGGGTCTGGACCAGGACAAACGTCTCAACATATGGGATTCAAACGGCAAGTCCTTCTGGCAGGGGAACCAGGAACTGGGCGGTTCCAACAACGTAGTGGAAATCGGAGACCGTCCCGGGCCGGGCGACCTGGCTCCCCAAACAGAGATCAACGGGCGGGTGATCGTAGCGGACATTGACGGGGACGGGACTGAAGAGGTCATCGCCGCCAGAAACATCGCTCCCCTGGGCATCCTGGACCGCCTGAAGGTATACAAGACATCGAAGCTCATTGCCTACAAACCGGAAGGCCTTTCCTTGGAGCGTGCCTGGTCCACCCGCGAGATCCGGTATGCCATGGCGGACATCCAGAAGGAAGGGCGGACCATTTACCTGGGAGGCCACAAGGGCGAATACTCCAAGATGGGCGTGGGATCGAGCCGAATCATGTGGTTTGAGTAGAAAGCCGCCATGGCTTTTCTGGCCGGGGCCTTGAGGCTCGATTCGGACCGCCTCGCAGAAGAGGAGCGCGCCCGGTTCCAAAAAGCCCTTGACCACATCGCCCCCCTGGTACAGGCCTCGTCTTTAACCACCCTTTCAAGGCCCTCAGCCCTCCTGGCCCTGTCAGGACACGGACGACTCTGGCAAGGGCCTCAGCTCCTCACCACCCCCCACCTGGATGCAGCAGGCATCGGCATTCAGTGGCAGAGGATCGACGGCACGAACTCCGCCCTCGAGGCCCTGGCCCTGGAATTCCTCCGGCCCCACCCCGCCCCCCCTGATGCGTTCGACGGATTCAGCTGCGCCTTCCTTCCCCGAAACACCGGAGCCCCGGTCCTGGTGACGGACCCCTTAGGCCTTTTCCCTTTGTGTTATGCAGTACGTCATGGGACCCTGTTCTTTTCCAGCCACCAGACCTTCCTCCGCGCTCTTCTCGAGACCGGGGCCCGCCCTGACCCGCAGGCTGCACTCCAATTCCTGATGATAGGGCACCCCCTGGGTGACCGGACCCTGATGGCGGGGGTCCGCATGCTTCCTCCTGGGACACGCCTCTTATGTAAAGACGATGGAATCCGCTTGTCATCCTATGGGATTGGGGATGCAAATGGACACGAACCTGCAACCCCCATCCCGGCCTCGTCGGCCGCGGCCCTGTTATACGAGCGCCTCTCTTATAAACGGGACAACTATTCCAGGCTCTCGAACGGGCCGGTCCTGGGCTTCCTGAGCGGCGGGTGGGACAGCCGGCTCCTCGTGGCCCTGTTTGCGAACGCCGGCAGGATCAGAGAGACCCTCACCACACAGCAGAGGGTCAGGCTTGAAGGCTGTTACGTGTCCGAGGAACTGATTGCAAGGGAGGTCGCAGGCCTCCTTGGGATCAAGAACCGGTTTGTCCCGCCCTCCTACAGGGACCCTTCCAGCCTTGTCCACCGCTCGGCCATGCTGGACTGGTCCACCTGGTTTCACGAGTGGGCCTTTGAAATGGCGGAACGGGTCCCGGAAGGCCGATACCTGCTGCTGGACGGACTCCTGGGCGACATTCTCATCCGGGGCCTGTTCATGGACGACCATCTTGCGGCTGCACAGGAAAAACAGGACCGGGGGGCCGTCTGCCGGATCCTTCATCAACGCTTTCTTCAGGGATTCAACACCTACACCCCGGGGGTCGAGAAGTGGGGGCCGGTGCTCCGGCCGGAGGTTCTGAAATCGTTCAAAGAAGGCCTGTGGGAGGACCTGAAGGAAGAACTCGCAAGGATCGATCACCCGGAGACGGCCTCCATGTTCTTCCTCAGGAACCGGAGCCGCCGGGCCATCGCCCCTCTCTCCCGCCTGGTGTTCGGCCGGAAAGGGGACGTTCACCTCCCCTTCTGCGACCCGGGCTTTGTCCGCCTGGCACTCTCCCTACCCCTCAACGGACGGATGGACGGCTCGATCTACGGCCGCCTGCTCGAGCTGGCACGGCCGGGCCTTGCGCGCATCCCGTCGACAAACGAAAAGGACCCGGTGCGCATGGCGCCCTATCTCACAAAGGACCTGCCCGAAGCGAGCATTCGCGGGCGGGAGGAGCGGAGAAAGGCAAGGCTCAAAGCGCTCTGTGATACCCCTCCACGGGTCTTTGCGCCCATGCTGAGGCCGGAGATCCTGACGGCCCCGGCCGGGCGGGACATGGAAGTTGTGGGACGGCACCTGCTGCTGCTGGAGAGGATTCAGATGCTGGAGCGGTTCTTCGGCTGACGGACAAGGGCCTCCATTCGAGCAAGGGCCGCCTTTGCCCCCGGATCGTTGATGTCCGGGGCCAGCACCATCTCCCGCTTGAGTTGAAAAAGCTCTTTGATCTCTTCCGGGGTGTAGCCCTTTCCCCGAAGGAGCTTATAGATCTCCTCGATGTAGGTCTGGCCGTCCGTGAGACCCGGCTCAATCAGGCGGGGCATCTGCGCCATGAGCGCCGACGCCTCCACCGAATCCATCGTGCGGTGGCGCCACGCCAGGCCCAGGCCCTCGAGCCCGAAGGCCTCCCGCTCCCTGTGGACCAGGGTGTTTCGGGAGTAGTAGAAGAGGTAGGGCTGGTAATATGGAAGGCGGCTTTCACGGATCAGGTCCACGGTCTCCATGAAGGTCTCTTCGGTCTCCCCCGGATATCCCACTATGAAGCTCCCCCTGCCGATGATGCCGTGGTCGTTGAGCATGCGAACCGCCGCCAGGGACTGGTCCCGCTTGAGCCTCTTGTCCATGTTCTCCAAAACGGTCCGGCTTCCGGACTCGATTCCCATGTCCACGAACTCGCACCCCGCCTGCCTCATGAGGCCCGCCAGTTCCGGGTCCAGCGCACTCGCCCTTGCAAAGGAAGACCAGGTAAAGGGAAACCCCTCCTGAATCATCATCTCGAGGACACTCACCAGCCGCCTGCGGTTGGCGGTGAAGTTGTCGTCCGTGAACCGGACATGGCGGACAAAGCCCAGGCGCGCGATGCGTCTCAGTTCATCTTGAAGCACGTCCAGGGACTTGAAGGTGACACGGGGAAACAGCCAGTGATAGGTGCAGAAACGGCAACGGTAGGAACATCCCCGGCTCGTGGTCACCGGTAGAATCGGGCGCAGGTACTCCCCGGGGACCTCGTCCCAGGCCACGGCGGTCTCATCCATGCGCAGCGCTTCGGGACGCCGCTCGCTGAAACGCATCCGGCCTTCTTGGTCATAAAACGCCAGGTTGGGAACCCCCCCCAATCCAGCTCCGCCTCGAAGGGCCCTGAGTGCGCGGGCGAGGGTCTGTTCCCCCTGGGCCTCCACCACGAATGCGTCCACAAGGCCGTGAAACGTCTCCAGGTAGGACAAGGCCTCTGCGCTCAGGGCCTCCCCCTCCTCCAGGACCTTCTTGACCAGCATGCCGCCGGCCACCACCGGGACATCAGGATTCAGGGCCTTGATCTCCCCTGCCATCCGCTTGATGTCCTCCATAAAGACAAAATTGGATGATATGCAGACTGCAAGCGGCTTATGGGCCATGATCCCGGAAAGGCCGGCCAGGGAGTAGTTCTGGACGATCAGGGGCTCAAATCCCTCGGCCCTGAGGAACTGCCACATGTAGACCCCGTTCAGGGTCACGGAAGTCGCAAGGGTATAATAAGAAGACACGTTTTGAGGGGTCAGCCGGACGGGTATGCGGCCGTTACTCACGTAATTCATCAAGTCCAGGAGGTCCATGTAGCGGCCGTCCACATCCAGGAGCAGTGAACGGAGGTTGCGGTGAACCCCCCGCTGAAGCGCGGGCAGGTCCAGCCCGGGATACCTGGAGGCCTGGCGCTCCGCACGCCTCTCAGCCGCGGTCATTCTCTCCCTGAGATGTGCGTCGTTGTCCAGGGGCAGGTCCATGGCGATGAAGACGACAGGGTTTGGACGTGTGGTCTCTGTCATTTCCGCAGCACGCCGTAGAAATCGCCGGACTTGTCCAGCTTGTCGCCCACGGGGGTGCCGCAGTATTGACACCGGTACTCGTACTTGTCGCCTTCCGGGAGAACGAGGAGAAGGAATTTCCGCACAGGCACCGCGGCCCTGCACTGGGGGCAGTAGAGTTCCGTGGCCTCGAATTGATCAAAGTCCCGCTCCGAATCACCCCCCTGCCCGGCCGCATCAGCATCAGCGGGCATGATGTCATAGGGCCCGTAGGTCATGGTTGAAACCTCTGGTTTTAAAGATATTGTTGTGTTACACAAAAATGAATGCGGGAGCAGGCTCCCTGTCATATTGAGTCGCTTTGATATAATATAGACATCCACTCCCTCAAAGGCAAGTGCCGGCCTGAGGGATGGAACTATTCCGTGGTGAGTAATTGAGGCGATCGACTTGCCACCAAGGAGGCGGAATGAAGGTAAAACACATCGACCACATCGGCATTGCAGTCAAGAGCATAGAGCAGGCGGGCCGTTTCTACACCGATGTTCTCGGGTTGCCCATTCACGGCACAGAGACTGTGGCGGACCAGAAGGCCACCGTGGCCTTCATCCCCATCACGGACAGCGAGATCGAGCTGCTGGAGTCCACGGAACCGGACGGACCTGTGGCCCGGTACATCGACTCGCGGGGTGAAGGGATTCAGCACATAGCCTATCGCGTGGAAAACATCGACGAGGCCCTGGCCGAGCTCAAGGAAAAGGGCGTCCGCCTGATCGATCAGGAGCCGAGAAAAGGTGCCGGGGGCGCCCGCATCGCCTTCATCCACCCCAAGGAGACGAACGGCGTGCTCGTTGAACTCTGCGAGCGCAATTGAAGCGGGCAGGTCACAACGGCCGGCGCGAAGAATGAGTATCCGCTGCATCCGCCCGGGTTCTGGTTTTATCGAAATCGAAATATCAGATCATCCGTAGCCGGCTGGATCTCTCCCATCGCCTATTTCAGACATTTACCGTGATTCGGGCCGCCTCATGATGTATAAAAAGTTTAGACTCGTGCCCATCCAGAAACGCTTTTCGGGCACTGGCAAGTTTCCAGTTCAGAAATGAGGATTTTTTGTCAAGATCAAGGAAATCAAGAGGTTGCGCGGAGGCGTACTGAAGTACGCCGCACAAGCAACCTCGCAGATTGACGCCGAGATTGGCAAAAAAGACCATTTCTGGATGGAAACTAGACTCACTTACGGCTTTTGATGCCGCCTGCTTCCACAGAATCACCCCCTCGGACCTTGCGGGGGACCCGAACCATACCTGCACCCATGCCCGACGAATCAAGGAATAACGACGGAGTTGATTCACCGGAAGGATCCCGGAGCCGGGGCCGTTTGAGTGAACAGCCGGGGACCGGGGCCTCCGGTGTAACAGCCGTGGTGCTGGCAGGGGGCAAGAGCCGGCGCTACGGAAAAAACAAGGCCCTGGAACGGATCAACGGCGTCTCCCTGATCGAGCGTGCCGTGGCGGCCCTCGGATGCGTATTCGATCGAGTTATCCTTAGCGCAAACGATCCCGAGCCCTACGACTTTCTCCACCTCCCCGTAATCAAGGACCTGTATCCGGGAGTCGGGCAGCTTGGAGGCGTCCACGCAGGGCTCTGCGCCATGCCCGACGAAACAGGGTTTTTCGTGGCATGCGACATGCCTTTTCTCAACCCCGACCTTATCCGTCACATGTTACGGCTGTCCGCAGGGTGGGATGCCGTGGTCCCAAAAATCGGCCCCCATGTAGAGCCCCTTCACGCCCTATATCGAAAGACCTGCATCGCCCCCATGGTTCGGGCCATTGAACGGAAGGAGCGTCGCATCGTATCCTTCTATTCCGAGGTTCGTGTCCGATACGTGGAAGAACAGGAAATCAGGATCGTTGAACCGAATCTTGACGCCTTCATAAACGTCAACCGGCCCGAGGAACTTCGGCTTTCCATCGATCTAATGAGGCGACGCACCTGACAGGACGCAGCAAAGGCATGACATCCCGCACTAAGGGACCCGGTGATGATAAAACAATAAGAGAAAAGGTGAACCATGTTTGAACTCGCACTTGCATTCTGCTTTGCGGTCATTATTTCGGGGGCATGCTCCCTTTTCGAGGCGGTTCTTTACTCCGTGCCCATGAGGCACGTGGAATCCCTGGTCCGATCAAACCCATCGGTGGGGCGAGTGCTCAAGGAACTGAGGCAAAACGTGGAGAAGCCCATTACGGCCATACTGTCCCTCAACACCATCGCAAACACGGCGGGTGCGGCGGTGGCCGGGGCAGCAGCCATCGCCGTGTTCGGCTACGACTGGATAGGCGTGTTTTCCGCCTTTTTCACGCTCTCCATACTCGTTTTCTCCGAGGTAATTCCCAAGACAGCGGGCGTGGTCTACGCCAGACGCCTCGCGCCTTACGTGGCCTATCCCCTGAAGGGGCTCGTGGTCCTCATGGCCCCGGCCATCTGGCTCTGCGGACACGTAACCCAACTGATCTTTAGGCACAGGGACCAGGACACGGTCTCCCCTGACGAGCTCAAGGTCATGGCGCAGCTGGGGTTTCAGTCGGGCAGCATTCAGCCTTATCAGAAGAGGGTCATCGAAAACATCCTTTCCCTTCAGAACAAGGCCGTCAAGCAAGTCATGACGCCCAGGACCGTAATCTTTTCCCTGAGTGAGCACCTCACGGCCCAGGAAGCCGCAGACCTCGTCAAGCGATGGGAACACAGCCGCTTCCCCGTATATGACCAGGACGCGGAAGACATCGTCGGCATAGTCCTCACCCGGGAACTCTTAATGGCCCTGTCCCAGGGAAAAGGAGACACACACCTCACGGATCTGATGGCCCCGGTCCAGTTTATAGTGGAGACCGTCCGGCTGGACCAGGTGTTCAGGCAGTTCATGGGATCCCGCCAGAAGCTCTTCGTGGTGATCGACGAGTACGGCGGCCTTTCCGGAGTGGTCACACTGGAGGACATTCTGGAAGAGATACTGGGCCGCGAAATCATGGACGAGTCCGACGAGGTGGCGGACAAGAGGGAGCTGGCCAGGTCCAGACGCAGCCAGCTCGTCTCTTCCGATCCGGCCGGCAAGGATAAAGCGCAAAAGTCTTGATACCTCACTGGTGCCCATCCAGAAACGCTTTTTGGGCACAGCAAGTTTCCAATTCAGAAATGAGGATTTTTTGTCAAGCTCATGGAAACTAACTGACACCGGCACTGACACACCCCAAGGAGCCATCAGCCATTGGACACGAGCCGCGGACACGAATCACGGCTTTCCGGCCATAAGCATTTGGAGTGATAATGGGACGAGGCGGATCCACCCTCTGTTTCCCGGACGGCGACAAGACCTGCTTTGCATGTTGTCCTCCCATCCGTCCGGCCGGATACGATCACGCCGATTACGAGGGCATCATCAAGCGGGTCCTGCGAGAGAACACCAAGGCTTATCTGCCGGAGGAGACAAGCGTCCGGCCCATCACAGGGTTCAGCTGCTGGGCCCTGGGATACCTGGATCCCGGCTTCCGTCTCGTGGGCTGCCTGCTGCACCCCGCACGCCACCAGGGTATCGATCTCCGCTTCCGGGTGGACTTCGGTGAGAAGTGCCGCAGGGAGATCTGCCCGGAGGCCTATGTATTCGACTGTCTGGAGGACGACATCCGTGCCTTCTGGCTTCAAACCGCCCGTGACCTTGACTCCTTCTCCTACTCCAGCAGGCAAAGGAACCCGCTTTTTCTATTCCTGGACTGGGGCCCCGACATCCTCAAAATGATCGCGGAAAAGGACCCTGGAGGCACACACTCGGCCTCTTCCCTCGTAAAGGCGTTCCCCCTGCTTGCTTCACACCTCTCCCCCCGGGCCTGGGCATACCCGGTCAGGCATCTAGCCTCCATTATCGGGCGGGACCTTTTTTGCGACCCCCGGCTCATCGAGGCCATCGAGCCGGGGCTTGCCGGCCTGGTGGACAGCGTCCTCCGGGAAGGCCCCTTTTGGGATGTGCCGGGCACCCATCCCGTACACCTCCTTCAAATGGATCGTTCCTTCCTGGACTTCCTGCGGCTGTCAGCCGGCATCCGCCGGATCGAGCCGGAACGGGCCGGAATGCTCAAAGAACTGGTGCATGACTCCCTGGAGCGGCTTGCCCGGAAAATTCATCTCCCGCCAAGGCGCAAAGGCGCCAAGATGGAAGCGGGAGTGCACCCATGATGGAATAGAAAGGATACTTTACAGGGTTTGAATTTGGTGATGCCGCTTTTTTTCACTGCAGAACCATTAAATTGGCATAATCCAAATCCAAATCGGGATCGGGATCGGGATCGGGACCGGGACCGAAGATAAAACTGTTCAGGAACTCAAACAGCCTTTTCAAGATTCAGTTGACGATTGACCGGCTTTTGTGACTTATTCACGACCCAGCTGGTTTTAATTGCAGATTTTAAAGGCCGATGGGACATGGCAAAGCAAACCGCCCAGGAAAAATTCGAACGCCTCACGGGAGCACTGAAGGCCTCAGGGCCATTGCTCGTGGCCTTCTCAGGAGGCGTGGACAGCACCTTTCTGCTGGAGGCTTCCAGGCTGGCCCTGGGCAATGGTGTGATAGCGGCAACGGCCCGGGGGCCTCTTTTTCCGAAACGTGAACTGGATCGGGCGTCCGGCTTCTGCAGGGACCGGGGCATTGCCCACGTGGTGCTCCAGTTCGACCCCACCGGCCTTGACGCCTTCAGGGAAAACTCCCCTGATCGCTGCTATGTCTGCAAGCGAGCCATGTCGACCCTTTTTAGGAAGGCCGCCGGAGAGAGAGGAGTGAACCGCATTGCCCACGGAGCCAACCTGGACGATCTCGACGATTACAGGCCCGGCCTCCAAGCGGCCCGGGAGACCGGCCTCGAAGCCCCACTCATGGACGCACGACTCGCAAAGGATGAGATCCGCAGGCTTTCCAGAGGCATGGGGCTCGCCGCCTGGGACCTTCCCGGCCGGGCCTGCCTTGCCTCCAGGATACCTTATGGGGAGAGGATCACCAAGTCCGCGCTGGAGCGGGTCGACCTGGCTGAGCGCTTTTTCGAGGAAGCCGGATTCTTAAACGTCCGGGTGCGTCACCACAACAGACTCGCCCGGGTGGAAATCCCGCCCGGGGATATCCCGCGCATCCTGGAACAGGGGTTGCGGAAGGCGGTCATAGCACGCCTGAAAGACATCGGGTTCCTTCACGTGGCCCTCGATCTGGAAGGATACGTGACCGGGAGCTTGAACCGCGGAATTCCAAGCGATGATATGAAAAGGAAGGATTCATGACCCTAAGAATCGAGCTCAAGGACGTATACAAGGGCTACACCCTTGATCAGGACAAGTGGATCCCCCCGGAGGAGACGGTGCGGCGCTTTAGGGAACGGCTCAAAGGCATCGACCTGGACATTCTTCAGGACACGGTCCGCATCGACAACGGACGTCTGGGCATACCCGTCTTTTTCAGCCTGTGCGGCCGGGATGCAGAGGAGGTCACCGGCACGAAAAAACAGATGGGCAAAGGCGGCACCGCGGCCCAGGCCGAGGCCAGCGCTGTTATGGAACTGGCCGAGCGCTTCAGTTTTTTCACCTTCAACGCAGACCCTGCCAACTTCGTGATAGACGAGCACCGGAACCTAAAGGACCGGGCCGTTCCCTTTGATCTGGTCGCCCGCTCGGTGCACGAGGAGAGCGACGATCTCGAGCCCGCCCGCAGGGCCTTTGAGCGCCTTCCCATGCGATGGTGCACCGGGTACAACTTGACACGGCAAAAAGAGGTCCTGGTGCCGTTCGACTGGTTTTACGCCATCAATGAGTTCAACGGCCCGTCAGCCGGCAACTGCGCCGAGGAGGCCCTGCTCCAGGGAATCTGTGAGGTCGTTGAGCGTCACGTATCATCCCTGGTGAGCCGGCAGAGGCTGAAGACCGCCGCACTCCGGTTGGATGACGTACGAGACGGCCTGGTCCGGGACATGCTGGGCAAGTACTCCGGCGCGGGGGTTGAATTGCACTTGACGGACTTCACGCTGGGCATGGGCATTCCCAGTGTGGGAGTGCTTGCCTATGATCCGGCCACCTTTCCGGAGCAGAGTGAAATCGTATGGACCGCCGGCACAACGACCTCGCCGGAAAAGGCCTTGAGCCGGGCCCTCACCGAGGCGGCCCAGCTCGCAGGCGACTTCAACACCGGATCCAACTATGTGGCGAGCGGCCTGCCCAAGCCCAAGGGCTTAGAGGACGTGGACTTTGTCATAAACCCGGGCCGAGACATCGGCCTCACAGCACTCCCTGACATCTCCAGCCCCAACCTTCGCGTGGAAGTGGAAAACTGCCTGACAGCGCTTGGGGAGAGGGGATTCGAAGTGATAACGGTGGAGACCACCCATCCCCTCCTGGAAATCCCGGCCTTCTATACCATTGTGCCGGGGGCCCACTTCAGGGAAAGGGCCGAGGCTACGAGCGTGGGCATGTTCACGGCCAAACTGATCGCTCAAGGGGGCCGCCCTTTGTGGGCACTGGGCGAGCTGGACAGGCTGGACAGGCTGCTTCCCGGCAAATACTACATCCGTTTCTTTCAGGGGCTTTGCCTGCTGTCCACAGGGGACCCGGAAGGTGCCCTTGGCAGGCTGGAGGAGGCCCTTCATCTTTCCCCCAGGCAGGAGGACCTTGCCGGTATCTACTCCTACATGGGGCAGTGCCTCAAGGAACTCGGAAAATATCGTGAGGCCGTCCATGCCCTTGGAAAGGGGGAGGAAGCGGACCCCGAACGCACGGACATCCACAATCTCATGGGGTTCTGTCTTTTCAAGCTCAAGGAGCACGAAGAGGCCATCGAGTGCTTCAGGAAAGTACTGGCGCTCAACCCCTCCTCGGCCATCGACTACGCAAACATCGC
The DNA here is from genome assembly GCA_041685835.1 of Desulfatiglandales bacterium. GTDB lineage: Bacteria > Desulfobacterota > DSM-4660 > Desulfatiglandales > HGW-15 > JAIPEI01. The sequence goes on along the minus strand of JAWLEX010000056.1, from coordinate 7,276 downwards.
CTCCAACTACCGGGAGATGGGGGACCGGGAGAACGCGATCCGCCATTACCGGATCGCCCTGGAACTGGATCCTGGGATCGATTTCGCCAGGGAAGCTCTGGCCAAATTGGAAGAGGCTTGAAAAGAGGTTTCAGGCCCGTCAACTCATCAATTTTTTCAACTCACTGCATCCAGGGTTTCGCGCAGGATCTTGAGCAGGTCACTCAGGCGGTAGGGTTTAGGAATGAACCGGACAGCTCCCACTGCAACGGCCTCGCGGGCCTGGGCCCTGGTTGTGTGGCCGGTTGCCACCACGACCTTTGCTTCCGGATCGAGTTCCTTGAGGGCCGTAAGGCACTTCTTTCCCCCCATCCCCGGCATGTTGAGGTCCAGTATAACCAGGTCGATACGCTCCTTCTCAGCGCGGTAGATCTCAAGGGCATCCTCGCCGCTCCCTGCAGTCACCGTCTCATAGCCGTATCGCTCCAGAATTTCGCACGCGATCTCGAGAATGCTCTCTTCGTCGTCCACCAGGAGGATACGTTCACTTCCGCCTGGAACCATTGCTTTTTCAACCACCTCGGAGCCCGGAACATCGTCAATACCCAGCACCGGGAAATAGATCCAAAACGTAGTCCCTTCGCCGTTCAAGCTGCTGCACGTGATGGTCCCGCCGTGACTCTTTACGATACCGTAGACTATGGCCAGGCCCAGGCCGGTGCCGTGACCCGTCGCCTTGGTCGTGAAAAAGGGTTCGTATATGTGATCAATGGTGGCCGGGTCCATGCCTTCTCCCGTGTCGGTCATCTCGAGAAGAACATATTCGCCCGGCTCGACTCCGGGGTGGAGCATACAGTAGCTCCGGTCAAGTGACACGTTCATTGTGCGAAGGGTGAGGGACCCGCCCTCGGGCATGGCGTCCCTGGCGTTCACCGCCATGTTCATGACCACCTGTTCCAGCTGGATCGGGTCACCATTTATGATTTTCAAGTCTTCTGCAAGGTCCGCCTGAATATTGATCATTTTGGGTATGGTTCGCTCCAGGAGCAGGATCACCTGCCGCACCTCGTGATTGAGGTCCACCGGCCGAAGACGGCTCTCCACCTTTCGACCGAATATGAGCAGCCTCTCGGCCAGCTCGCTCGCGCGGCGCGCCGAGCGGTCGATGCCCGTGAGCATGGCGTGGTCCTGGTGGTCCTGGGGCCTCTTCATCAGCAGGAGCTGGGTATAGCCGGAGATGGCCTGGAGGATATTGTTGAAATCGTGAGCGATCCCGCCGGCAAGGGTCCCTATCGCCTCCATCTTCTGGGCCTGGGAAAGCCGGGCTTCGAGTTCCTTCTGGCCTGAAATGTCTCGAAGCATCACGAGCATGCCCGCGGGGTTTCCTTCATGATCGTCGTAACGGGACGCGCTTATACTGACCTGAACCTCCTTGCCGTCCTTGGTGGTACGAAGGGTCTCAAAACCCGAACAGGGGGTCCCGTTGTCATGCAGGTCACGTATGAGCTCCATGGTCCGTTTCCGTTCGGACTCCGGAATAAACGGAATCCGTTTTCCCGCCAGTTCATCCAGGGTCCACCCGAAGAGGCTGGAAAAAGCCGGGCTCACATACTGTACCGCGCCCTCGAGGTCGTAGATGACCACGGCGTCGGCCGAGGACTGGAGCAGCGACCGGTAGAGTTCCTCCCGCCTGGTCGCTTCTTCGTAGAGCTTGCGATATCGCTCCTCACTCTGCTTCAAGGCCTCCTCCGCCCTTGACCTGGCCGTGATGTCCTCGTAGGTAAGGAGCTGCCTCTGATCCTTGAGCACCACAGCACGGAAATGGACGGTCTTGTCCCGGCCGTCTTTGCAGCGGACAGTGAAGATTCGGGGCTTGATCTCCCCGATGTTCATCTCTTCCAGGGTGTCTTTATTCCAGATTTCGCGGACCATTTCACGGTATTCAGGAGACGGATAGGCCTTGTCGAACCAGGTCGCCTTGTCAGGAATATCCTCAATGGTGTAACCGAAGAGTTCCGTGAATTTGGGATTGAAGTACGCAAAACGCATGTCATGGTTCATGATGGACATGCCGAAAGGGGCGTCCTCCGCAAAGGTGCGGAACAGCTCCTCACTTTTCCGCAATGCATCTTCCGCCGCCTTGAGCACTGAGAGGTCCCGGTATAAAGCATAGCAGCCGAGGGTCTCACCATCCAGGATTACGGGGATACCGGAGATCTCGACATAAAGCGAGGTCCCGTCCTTCCGATGCCGCTCCGTGGTCTCCTGGCAAGCCTGACCGGAAAGGACCATGCGGGTCAGGGCATCGGCACTCCCCTCACAATGATCGCAGGTGATAAAATCGTCCAGGCGTTTTCCAATCAGTTCCTTTTCCTCAAACCCGAAGATCCGCACGAAGCTTTCGTTGCAGGACACCACGATACAGTCCCGGTCCAGGATGGCAATGCCCAGGGAGGAATACCGGGTGAAGGACTCCAGCCAGGCCTTATGGTAACGAAGTTCCCTTTCGAGATTCAGGGGAGGCATTTCCGGATCATTGGATCGAGAATTGCGTGTCATGAAGGCTTTCCTCAGGATAGTAATTCATGATATAATACTTGATAATTTTCTCCGTGTACAGGCTGAGAAGGATTTATGCGCCCTCGCCCACGCCGTGATGTCGCCCTGAAACTGAGACGGATAACCGCGGCTAAGGCGGATAAAGGCATTATTACGGGCTATTTATTTACCCGTAGCGTTCCATTTAGAGGAGGACAAAGGACATGGGACATAACGTACTTGTTGCGCTTGATGAGTCGGAGAACGCACTGCGCGCGGCGGATTTCGTGTGCCGCCATTTCACGCCGGACCACAGGGTCACCTTAATGAGCGTTATCCCGGACACGGCGGCCCTGTGCGCCATGAACAACCCCGGACTGACACCCTATTTCATGAGCCAGAAGCAAGCCTTTTGCCAGTTGGAGGACAAGAAGAAAGAGATAGTGACATCGGCCATGAAACAGGCAAAGGCCCGGTTCTTGAGTGCGGGATTCCCGGAAGGCGGCCTCACCATTAAGGTGGAGAACCTGAAGGAAGGCGTCGCACGGGATATCCTCAGCGAGGCGGCCAAAGGCTATGACGCCGTCGTGCTCGGGCGAAGAGGGGGCTCCGGCATGAAGAAATTCTTTATGGGAAGCATATCCCAAAAAGTCGTACACGGTTTAACTGAAATCCCGGTAATCCTGGTGAGCTGAGGAGCGGAGAAGGCCGGGCCATTGATCATGCGCGTTTGCAGCGGAATCAACGCACCAGGGTGAAAAGCAGTTTGAGGGGTGCGAGCGCTTTCAGCGAGTGGGGCACGTCAGCGGGTATTACCACGGCCT
>JAWLEX010000056.1:0-3835 GCA_041685835.1 Desulfatiglandales bacterium | reverse complement strand
GGCCTTCCCGTCCAGGATGTGGAAGCATGCGTCCCCCGGGCAGGACTGAGAATCAAATGCCTCTCCTTGATCCATTGCAAAGAGGCTGATGGCCACCTGCTCGTTTTCCACCAGGGGGCGGTTCACCACCCTTCCCTTGTGACTCCGAACGAGATTTGCCAGGTCCACCGCCCTTGAAAAGGGGATGTTCTTGAACCTTTCATGGATCTTCATCGGCTTCCAATCCCCCGTTTAATTACACCCTCCACCTTGCGCAGCCGCGGAGCCGCTCTCCCTTTCCAGGATTCCCCCCTCTGTTCCCAGAACCACCACCTCCATGGGAATCCGCACACCGGCCTTTTCCATGGCCTTTTCCAGGATCGCCGGAAGGCCCGAGCAGCAGGGGACCTCCATGACGACCGCAGTGATGCTTCGTATGCCCGCGGCCTGGAATATACGGGCGAATCTTGCCACAAACTCCTCTGTCTCGTCAAACTTTGGGCAACCCACGAGGGCCACCCTGCCTGCAATAAAATCCCGGTGAAAATCCGGATAGGCGAACGGGGTGCAATCAGCCGCCACAAGGAGATCAGCCCCTTTGAGAAAAGGCGCCTCGGGCGGCACCAGCCTTATCTGCACCGGCCAGTGGGAGAGGGCCGAAGGAGAACTGCTCTCGTTCATGGAGGCCGGCCTCCCGGGGCCGCGTTCAGGCTGAAAGGTCCGGATCTGGGATGAGGGGCAACCGCAGGCCATGGGCGGGTCGGGACCCTTCTCTTCCCCGGCCGATGAGCCGAGGTGTTCCTCTACGGCCTCCTCATCGAACTCCTCGGCCTCCCGCTCGATGATCCGAAGGGCACCGGTGGGGCAGTCCCCCATGCAGGCCCCCAGCCCGTCACAGTAGCGATCCCTAACCAGTTTGGCCTTCCCGTCCACGACCTCAATGGCCCCTTCCGCACAGGCCGGCACACACTGCCCGCACCCGTCGCAAAGCTCTTCGTCTATCTGAATGATCTTTCGCATAACCTTCATTTCACTTTCTCCTTCCAGTCAACGGCCTGTTCCCTTTTCAAGTGCACTTGTTCCGTGAAACAAGGCATCGTCACATCATCAACCGGATGCCATGTCAGGTAAACCAAATAGGCCGCCGGGTCACCGACACGGCTCACCGGCACGAATAACGGCTTTTCATGGACGGGAGTGACCGCGGCCAGGGGCATGTGCGTTTCCAGGCCTGTGTCAGTCGAGACCCTGAGGCTCCGGAACTCCGAGGACCCTGCGGGCCACCCTCGGCCCGGTCCCGGTCAAAAAACCGGATTCCATAATCTCCTCATGGGACAACGGTTCACCCGTTCCTCTCTTTTGCCGGTCTTCCAGGCGGGCGATAAGATCGCCGTCGAAAACGGATCGGAAATTGATCGGCTCACGGGCGCGGGGGCGGTGATGACGGATCACGATGTCGCACACTTCCTCAATAAGGGCCTCGTGGGCTCCCAGCTTCTCGAGGAGTTCGCGGGCCACGGCGGCTCCCCCCTCCTCGTGGAGGCCGGCTCCGGCTTCCCCGTGCTTTTTTTCCGCCTCAGGGATCCCGATATCGTGGAGATAGGCCGCGGTGAGTATGACCGCCAGGTCCCCGTTCTCGGCCTTTCCAATCTCTTCAGCATACCTGGCCGCCCGCATGGTGTGCCCGATACGCGTGAAGTCCCGCCCGAAATACCGCTTCACCTCGATGGCCACACGATCCTTGAGCAGATCCTGTTTCCGGGCGATGAGTTCCGGCGGGAGATTACCGATGCATTGCTCCGCAAACTTACAGTAAGCTGCGCAGCCGAAATCCAGCTCCGGGTTCACGAAGCGATGCCCGCATTGGGGGCATTTTCTCGTGGTATCGTCCTTGAAGAACTCCACCTGGCTGCCGCATTCCGGGCACTTGGCCTCAAAAATGGCCCCCGGCTTCCAGTATTGGCTGTCCTGTCCAGGGCATTTCATGATATTCGGCCCTCCATTCAGTTTTTTGGGGACTCAGGATACCAGGGCGGCCTGGCCTTCAGGCCCGGCCGCCGGTATCTTTATCACCCCAGAATCGCCTTCAGGTCCTCTTCGGGCGTGGCGGCGATGGGTTTGATGTCAAAGTTCTTGACCAGCACGTCCAGCACGTTCGGCGTGATGAAAGCCGGCAGGCTCGGGCCCAGCCGAATCCCCTTGATTCCCAGGTGGAGCAGGGTCAGGAGAATGGCAACGGCCTTCTGCTCATACCAGGACAGGATCATGGACAGCGGCAGGTCGTTCACGCCCGTGTCAAAGGCCTCGGACAGGGCCAGGGCGATGCGGATCGCCGAGTAGGCGTCATTGCACTGCCCTATGTCCAGGAGACGCGGTATGCCCCCGATGTCGCCGAGGTCCTTGTCAAAGAACCGGAACTTGCCGCATGCCAGGGTCAGGATGACTGTGTCAGCAGGGGCCTTCTCTACGAATTCCGTGTAGTAGTTGCGTCCGGGCTTGGCCCCGTCACACCCGGCCACCAGGAAAAAGTGCCGGATCGCCCCGCTTTTCACCGCCTCGATCACCTTGTCGGCGACACCAAGGACAGCGTTGCGGGCAAAGCCCACGGTCACGGCACCCTTGTCAATGTCTTCGGGAAAGCCCGGCATTTGAAGGGCCTTGTCTGTGGCAGGGGAGAAATCCTTGTCCCCGATGTGGGTCACCCCGGGCCAGCCAACAAGCCCGGTGGTGAATATGTTGTCCTTGTATGACTCCTTGGGTTTCTGAATGCAGTTGGTGGTCATTACGATGGCACCGGGAAACTCTGCGAACTCCTTGGCCTGATTCTGCCAGGCCGTGCCATAGTGCCCGTAAAAGTGTTCGTACTTCTTGAGTTCAGGGTAACCGTGGCACGGAAGCATTTCCCCGTGCGTGTAGACATTGATCCCCTTCCCTTCGGTCTGCTTCAGTATCTCCTCCAGGTCCTTGAGGTCATGCCCCGATACCAGCAGGGCCTTGCCCTTTTCAGAACCCAAGGGCACCTTTGTGGGAACGGGGTGCCCGTAGACCCCGGTGTTGGCTGCGTCCAAGAGCTCCATGGTCCTGAGGTTCACTTCACCGCACTTGAGGACCAGCCCGACCCAGTCTTCCAGCCCCAGGTCTTTCCGAAGTGTTGCCGCCAGGCCTTCGTGAACAAAGGAGTAAACGGTTTCGTCTTCTTTCCCCAGGATCTGCGCGTGGTCTGCATAGGCCGCCACCCCCTTGAGTCCGTACACAAGGGTCAACTGAAGACTCCGAATGTCCGGGTCCGCGTCCGGATCGGCCTGGCCGCCAACCGCTTCTCCCTGCCTCACCAGGGCGTCGAGGTTGTTTTCAGGCACAAATGTCACCGGGCCTTGCACCGGTTCGGCATTACCGCCCGAGGCCTTGACCTTGCCCTTGAGCCGGTCCCGCAGTTCCACGGTCTTTCGAATAAGGGGCGGAAACCGCTCCGGGTCGAAGTCTACGTTGGTCAGGGTGGAGAACATGGCCTCGCACACGAACCGGTCCGCCTCGGGATCCACCACGCCGTTCTCTCTTCCCTCGTGGGCCAAAGTCGCCAGCCCTTTTAATGCGTATATCAGAAGATCCTGAAGGGCCGCCACATCCGGCTGCTTTCCGCACACGCCGATCTTGGTGCACCCTTCGCCCTTGGCCGTCTGTTCACACTGGTTGCAAAACATGATGTTCCTCCATTGTTTCAGTGTATGGTTAGAATTGCCGAAAACCCTTTCCTCGATGTTGTGAGTTCAATTCTAACTTCGAAACAAGAAGTATTCCTTGACCTGGGTCAAGAAAACCGCATCCATGCCGCTTTTTATATACAGCCGTGTCCGTG
>JAWLEX010000055.1:0-19224 GCA_041685835.1 Desulfatiglandales bacterium | reverse complement strand
TGGGTGTTTACCGGTCCATTCACGCGGCCAGGGCGGGCAAAGCCTTACCCCGGGGCGCCTTTCAGGGAGGAGGCACAACCAGCGGGCTCATGTCCTTTGCCCTGGGTTCGGGCATGATCGATGCTGCCGTCCTTACGGACCGGGACGGGCTTTGGCCCCTTCCCCGGATTGTCACTGACGAGCGTGACGTGGTTGCGTGTGCCTCGACCAAGTTCACGGCCGCCCCCACCCTCGAGGCCTTCAACCGGGCCGTGCGGCTGGGATACAGGCGGCTGGGCGTGGTGGGAACGCCCTGCCAGGTGACCGCCGTGGCCCAGATGAAAGGGAACCCCACCTCGCAGGAGAATTTCCAGGATCCGGTGGCCTTGACCGTGGGACTCTTCTGCAACTGGGCGCTGGATCCACGCGGGCTCATGGAGTTTCTTTCAACGCGCTTGGATCCGGCCCGTGTTATGGGCATGGACATTCCCCCGCCCCCGGCGGATGTGCTGGTCGTCAGGCTCGGGAACGAAACCCTGGATATCCCCCTTGATGAGGTCCGTCCCCTCATTCCCGAGACCTGCTCCTTATGCCCTGACCTTACCTCGGAGTGGGCCGACCTTTCAGTAGGCATGTTCGAGGGGCGGCCCGGATGGAACACGCTCATAGTTCGAACGGACCCGGCCGGGGACCTGGTTCGTGAAGCTGAAAACGCCGGGTACCTGGAGCTGGAGTCCATGCCCGAAGAAAGTCTGGAGCACCTTGCGGACGCCGGCCGCATGAAAAAGGAGCGCGCGTTTCGTAAGGCCCTTCAAAAGAATGCAATCAACAGTGAGGACGGGTGCTCGATCCTCAGGGTCCCGGAAACGGTATTGGAGAGGACCACCTGATCCTATTAAAAAAATGAACAGTGTCAGTAAGGGAGGTACACCATGGCCGGAACGGTTCAGGGCGGTTATGCGTCCTACGGGCAGACGGCTGGAATTCTCATGACTGAATCCGCCATCCCCCGGGTCCCGGGAGACCCGGGACACGCAGAGACCTTTCCCTTTACGGTCCGATACGGCGTGGTGCGAGGATTTCCCTTTGACGACCTGGTGGCTTGTAGAAAGGACAACCTGCACCTGGTGATTCGGGCCGCGCTGGAGCTTCAGGATGAGGGCGTCAAATTCATAGCGGCGGACTGCGGCCTTTTTTCCCTGTTCCAGGCCGAGGTGGCGGAAAGCCTCGATGTCCCGTTTCTGGGATCCCCTCTATCCCTCATACCCCTGGTCTCGGCCTTCCTGCCCGCGTCCCGCAAGGTCGGACTGATCACCGGGGATACGCGCATACTCAAGGACGAACACCTTCGGTCCGCAGGGGCAAAACGGGACAGGCTTGCTATTCAGGGCATGGAGAACAGCGCCGAGTTTCAGCGTGTGGTGATCGAGAGGGGAGAGACCCTGGACGTGGAGGCCATGCGCCAGGGCGTGCTGGACGCGGCCCGGGGCTTGTCCGGCGAGCCTCTGGGGGCGGTCGTCCTCGAGTGCACCAACCTGGCAACGTTCCGTTCGGATGTCCAGCGGCTGCTCGGCGTGCCGGTGTTCGACATGGTGAGCCTGATAGAGTTCTTTGAGGACGGGTACCGATCAAGGGGTTTCTCGTCCCGGTATTCTTTTTAGATGCAACAGAGCAACAACGATGTGGATCAGACGAAAAGAGAGGGGCTCAAACCCGACGAGGTCTTTCCCATGGATGACAGAGAGTTCAAGGAATTCTGGTAATGTCTTCCAACGGGAATCATGTAACCGGGCTTCATGAGAAAGGCGCTGGTTGACGCTGTTTTCCGGTCAAGCTGAGACTTGGACGGCACCGTCCTCAAAGGCCACATGAACCCTGTCGCCGACAAGAAAGCGTGAAAGTCGGGCTTCTTCTCTTGATAGCAGGGCCCTGATTGGAACGCCCATGTCCAGCAGGACCTTGACGTAGTCCCCCTCGGCGGTCAGCTGTATGACTTCCGCGGAAACAAGGCCTTCTGAAGGCTTGTGCGGCTCCTGATCCGGCCGCAGTATCCTGATTCCCTCGGGTTTGATGAACACCCTGGCAGGCCCTAGACGCCCGGCGGATACATCCAGCTCGACCTTTCCTCCAATAACGCACACGGTTCGGCCGTTCCTCTTTACAACAGTCCCGGAGAACAGGTTTTCCCCACCCGGGCCTGTCAGTTTTCCTTCAAACAGGAAGATCCGGTGTTGAGCCAGCCTGGAGGCCTCCAGGCGTTTATGCGTGGAAAAGATCACGGAAATCCCGTTTTCTTTGCGGATGTCCTGGATTATGCCCTCGATCACCGCCTGGTTTTCCACATCCACACCGGCCGTGGGTTCGTCGAAGAGCAATACATCAGGGGAACAGGCCAGGGCCCGGGCTATGGCCACCCTCTGGGTCTCTCCGCCTGACAGCAGATGGGCCGGCCTGGGGGCGAATTCACGCATACCCACCCGGTCCAGGCACTCTTCGGCGATTTTTCGGCGCTCCCCGGCGGGAACGGAACGCATCCGGGGGCCATACTCCACGTTCTTGAGCACCGTGTTAGTGAACATTATCGGGTGCTGATCCACCAGCACGACCTGCCGTCTCAGGGCGGTCAGAAACTTTTTCCTCCAGTCCACTTCCCGGTCCCTGAAATGGACAACGCCACAGGTCGGCGGTCTAAGAAAGGCCAGGATGTGCAGCATGGTGGTCTTGCCGCAGCCGTTGGGCCCCAAGAGGGCATAGCTGCGGCCTGCAGAGATCTCCAGGTGATTGATGTCAAGCACGGTGCGATCATCGAAGACCTGCTTCACGCCTTTCATTTCATACAGGATCACCTGTTCTCCCCATACCGCCCCTGGGCCAGTTGAAGGACGATGTTCATCAGCAGGCTGACGGTCAGAAGCACGATTCCCAGGGCCACTGCCAGTACGAATTCCCCCTTGTTGTGCTCCAGGGCCATGGCCGTGGTCATGGTCCGGGTAAAGCCCTTGATATTTCCGCCCAGCATCATGGCGATGCCGATCTCTGCAATGACCCGGCCGAACGCCGCGATAATCGCTGCAAGAATTCCGAAACGCGCCTCCCGGGCAACAGCCAGAGAGGCACTAAGGCCCGTGGCCCCGAGGGTCAGGGCCGTGTCCCGGTATCGCTCGTCAATGCGGCTGATGGCGGTCATGGTGAATGCGGCCACCCAGGGCAGGATCAGGATCACCTGGCCGATGACAATGGCCTTGGGCGTGTACAGCAGTCCCAGGAACCCGAGCATGCCCCGGCGGGACAAAAACGCATAGGCAAAGAGGCCTATGACCACTGTGGGCAGGGCAAGCAGGGTATTGAGGACGGTGATCACGGCCCTTTTGCCGCGAAACCGGTTTACTGCGATCAGAAACCCCAGGGGGACCCCCAGGATGGAGGCTATGAGGGTGGAAAAAAAGCTCACATACAGGGATATGTAGACGATGAAACACATCTCCGGATCCAGAGACCAGATCATGTTAAGTGCCGACGAGAGGCTTTGGATCAGGAAGTCCATATCTATTTCGCATCCGGGAAGAACAGGGCCCGGCCGAGCAGCTTGTAACTGCCGATCACCTGCTGTCCGCGGCCGGATACCAGCCACTTTGCAAAGGCATCCGCCATGTCGAATTTTACATGGGGGTATTTCTCAGGGTTGACAGGGATCATGCCGTAGGGGTTCCTGAGCATGTCGTCGCCTTCATATACGATCTCCAGCTCATAGGGTTCATTACGGCCGAACTTGTACTGGAGATAGGTGCCCCGGTCGGCAAGCACATAGCCCAGCTTTTCCCGGGCGAAGATCAGGGCCTCGCCCATGCCCTGGCCTATGGAGAAATACCAGTCCGATCCGTCCTGAGGCGACTCGGCATCTGTAAGAGGCAGGCCCGTCGCCTCCCAGAGCTGTTTTTCCCGCGCATGGGTGCCGCTGTCATCCCCCCGGGAGACAAAGGGTGCCCTGGCGTCCGCAATGCGCTTCATGGCCTCGGTTGCGCCGGGAGCCCCTTTGATGCCCGCCGGGTCGCTTTCAGGGCCTGCAATGATGAAATCGTTGTACATCACGTAATACCGCCTGGTGCCGTAGCCCTCTTCCACGAATTTCTTTTCCCGGGCCACGTCGTGCACAAAGACCACATCCGCGTTGCCGTCCATGCCGTCCTTCAGGGCGGCCCCGGTCCCCTTGGCCATGACCCGAACGGTGATCCCGGTGTCTTTCCGGAATTCCGGCAAGAGGTAGTCCAAAAGGCCCGAGGCCTCGGTGCTGGTGGTGGTGCTCATGGTGATTACCCTGTCCTGGGCCAAGGTGAATGTTGTGGAGGATAAAAGAAGTAAAAGCAATACAATACACAAAGTAAATTTACTCATGCATGGACTCCTTTAGTAAAAAAACAGTCAATAATCGCCTTTTTCTAAACGAGGCTTGCCTCCGGCCGTCGAAGAGGGTGGTCCGGGGCTCGACGATCACGTAGAAGGTCAGACATTTATAGCTTTTAGTCAGTTGTTGTCAATAAATTTTTAGTTACGGCATTTTGCTGACTAATAATAACCAAAAATAACACCTGATGATTGCACTGGCATGTTCGTTGGGGACAAAAGAGCGAAGTGACAGGGGATGGATGGGGACTTCGGGTTCGAGGTGAAAAAGGCAGGCCGTCTGTCAGGCGACATCACCGCCCAGGTATGCCCTCTGCATCATTTCATTGCCCAGGAGGTTCTCGGCCGTGTCCGCGAGCACGATGGATCCGGTCTGGAGAACATAGCCCCGGTGTGCGATGCTCAGCGCCATGCTGGCGTTCTGCTCCACCACGAGGACGGCCGTGCCCCGGCTGTTCACGTCCTGGATGAGGTCGAACTGCTGGTCCACCAGCAGGGGCGCCAGTCCCATGGAGGGCTCGTCCATGAGGAGCATCCTGGGGTTGCTGATAAGCGCCCGGGCCATGGCCAGCATCTGCTGTTCACCGCCGCTGAGGGTTATTCCCGGGTTTTGGAGCCGGGCCTTCAGTGCAGGAAAAAGTTCCAGCATGCGGTCGATATCCCTCTGAATGCCGTCCTTGTCCTTGCGGAGGAACGCACCCATCTCCAGGTTTTCCAGGACGGATAGCCGGGGGAATATCCGGCGGTTTTCAGGGACTATGGCCACGCCCCTGGCGATTATGTGTTTTGTGGCCATGTTGTGGATGGGCTCGCCTCTGAGACGAACCTCCCCGCGCTTGGGCCGGCATACGCCTAAAATGGTCTTGAGCGTGGTTGACTTGCCCGATGCATTTCCGCCGAGAAGACAGACGAGTTCGCCGTTGCGGACCTCCAGGTTGATGTCGTAGAGGGCCTGTATGTTTCCGTAAAACGTATCCACGCCCAAAAGCTCGAGGATGGGCTGCTGGTTCCGGGGCGTGTTTTCAGGGTGGGAATGTGATTTCATGCTATGTCTTCTCAGTACCTTCGCCGGGCGGAGAGGCCGCGGTCTTGGCCTTTTTCCGTCCCAGGTAGGCCTCTATGACCCGCTCATTGCCGGCCACCTCCTGGTAATCGCCTTCCGCGATCTTTCGCCCGTAGTCCAGTGCGATCACCCGGTCCGAGATGCTCTTGACCAGGTTGAGCTTGTGTTCGATCAGGAGGATGGTGTAGCCGTGGACGTCCCGCAGCCGCTTGATGAAGTCGGTTATCTCCAGGGTCTCCTGGGGATTCATTCCGGCCGAGGGCTCGTCCAGCATGAGGACCCGGGCGTCCGTGGCAATGGCCCGGGCGATCTCGAGACGCCTGCGGTTTGCATAGGACAGGAACTGGGCCTCCTGGTCGAACCGGTACCCGGTGAGACGAGCTCCAAAGAGAGAGAGGACCTCCCGGACCCGGTTTTCGGTCTCGGCCTCCTCCCGGCGGAAACGCGGCAGATGGAACAGGGTGGACATTACTCCGGCCCGGGTGCGGCAAAACCGTGCGACCTTGGCGTTGTCCAGTACGGTCATTTTGGTGAAGAGCCGGAGGTTTTGAAAAGTGCGTGCGATGCCCGCCCGGGCCACCTGGTGGGGCCTGAGGCCGTTGATCTCCCGGCCCTCGTAGCTGATGGTGCCCTTGGTGGGGGGGTATATCCCGGAGATCATGTTGAAGACCGTGGATTTGCCCGCCCCGTTCGGACCGATGATACTCAAGATCTCGTGCTCGCGGAGCCGAATGTCCAGGTCCTGGACCGCGGTGAGGCCCCCGAAGTTCATGGTGATGCCTTGAAGCTCCAGCACCACGCGGTTTCCTGCGGCATAGGAAGGCCGTGCATCATCGGTTCCAGGCTCCCCGGTGTAATAGAGGTCGGTGGATGCACGCAGCATGCCTGTCTCGTCCTTGTCGGGCCGTCGTTTCCCCTTTACCAGGAAACGTACCGAACCCAGCAGGCCCTGGGGCCTGAGGGCCATGAGCACCACCAGGATCAGTCCGTAGGACATCATTCTGTAGGCCCCGTACTCGCGCAGGAACTCTGGGAGGACCGTCAGGAGGATCGCTCCCAGGATCACGCCGGGAATATTGCCGAGCCCTCCGAGGATAACCATGCAGTATACGATAACGAGTTGCGGGAAGTCGAAATTGTTGGGGAAGACCGAGTCCTGAAAGGACGCGAAGACGGCCCCGGTGGCTCCTGCAACAAAGGCCCCGCCTGCAAAGGCCTTTAGCTTCATCCAGGTGGTGCTGACGCCGAGGGCCTCGGCTGCGAGTTCGTCCTCGCGAATGGCCTCCCACCCGCGTCCGAAACGCGATCTCTTGAGCCTCCAACTGGCTACGATTGCAAGAATAGCCGCAATCCATATCAGATACGAATAGGCCACGGGAGACACGATCCGGAACCCGAAGAGGACGATGGGATCGAAACCGAAGATGCCGTTCACCCCGCCTGTGATATTGATCGGCTGGTCCAGGTTGAGGAGCAGGAGCTTGAAAATCTGTGCAAATGCCAGGGTTACTATGGCCAGGTAGTCCCCGCTCAAGCGTATGCTCGTGGAACCCAGGGCCAGGCCGAATCCCATGGTGATGAAAGCGGCCGCGGGGAGGGCTAAAAGAAATGGGAGGTGGATGTCGAACTGGGTCGAGGATACCAGTGCGAAGACGTAGGCCCCGATCCCGAAGAAGGCCACATAGGAAAGGTCGAGAAGACCGGCGAAGCCGGCGACTATGTTCAGGCCCAGGGCCAGCATGACGTAGACACCCGTCATGCTGTAGATCCTGAGCCAGTAGTTGTTAGGCATCACATAAGGCAGCAAGATCAGCAGGACCGCCAAAGCCGCGTAGAACGCGTTACGGTAACTGCGGCGGGTTCCCCACTCCAGGAAGACGTTGACCATCACACCTTCTCGCGAATCCTCTCGCCCATCAGCCCGCTGGGCTTGAAGACGAGCACCACTATCAACACGGTGAAAGCGACCACGTCCTTGTAGGCCGAGGGAAAGAAACTCGTGGCCAGGGCTTCAAGGAGCCCAAGGATGAGTCCTCCCAGCATTGCGCCGAAGATGTTGCCGATTCCTCCGAGGACCGCGGCCGTGAATCCCTTGATCCCGGCCTGGAAGCCTACGTAGTAGTCCACCTGGGTGAAGAGCATGCCAACCAGGGTCCCGGCCGCGCCCCCCAGGGCGGACCCGATGAGGAACACGAACACGATGATCCGGTCCGTGTCGATGCCCATGAAGTTGGCCGCCTCGATGTCCTGGGCAGTGGCACGCATGGCCTTGCCCATCTTGGTCCTCTTGACCACGTAGGTCAGGATCCCCATCAAGAGGAAACAGACAGTGATGACGAGCCCCCGCATGAAGGAAAACACCACTCCCCCGACCTCTATTACCCGGAGGTCCTGGGGAATGAGGGCCGAGACGTGAAAGAAGCGCGGTTTGGCACCCTGGAAGTGGAGGACAAGGTTCTGAAGAAAGATGGAGACGCCCAGGGCGCTTAAGAGGACGTTCATGCGGGGCGCCCGGCGGAGGGGCCGGTAGGCGAAGCGCTCCGAGAGCACGCCCACCAGGCCCGATACAGCCATGGCCCCAATGATCATCAGCGCGATCACAAGGGCCGCGTTCATGAGGAGCCGGTTCCCGGAACTCAGTAGATGCAGGACCCACCACCCGGCGAACCCCCCGATCATGTAGATCTCGCCGTGGGCGAAGTTCAGCATGAAAAGGATGCCGTAGACCATGGTGTAGCCTATGGCGATGAGCGCATACACCCCGCCCAGGGTAAGGCCGTTTACCAGTTGCTGGGGAAGCTGGTATAGGACGTCCATCGAGTCAGGCCGGCTAGGGATAAGTATCGCCGCAGGTCGCGGCACAAGGCCAAAAGGCCCCGGCCGCATGAAGGCCGGGACCCTGGTCTAAACCGCTACATACCGCTCATGACGCCGACCTGCTTGAAGTCGCCGTCCACCACCTTGAAGAAGTAGGTGGCCCCGCCCTGGAGGTCCCCCTTCTCGTCAAAGGTGACGGGAAAGCCGAGGATGCCCTTATAGTCCTCGATCCTGTGGAGTTCTTCGATCACCTCTTTCCGGGTTATCTTGCTGTCCTTGGCGGCCCTGTCGATTGCCATGAGCAGTATGTTCATGGCCTCGTAAGCCGGCGGCCCGAACCCGCTGATGCTCCCGTACTGCTCCTCGTACTTGTCAATGTAGTCTTTGGCCTCGGGGATGGCGTATATGTCCGGGGAGAAATGGTAGATGTAGGCCCCCTCGGCGGCCCCTTCGGCCGCCTCGATGAAGTCATTCTTGTCCCGGCCGCCCTCGGTGGCGAAGTAGTGCGCATTGATGCCGAACTCCTTCATCTGGCGGACGGCTATGGCGTGGTCCGGGGCCGCCGTGGCCATGAAGAAGAGGACGTCCGGGTTATATGACTTGACCTTGGTCATCACGGCTGAAAAGTCCTTGGCGCCGCCCACGATGGTGTCCTGGAGGATGTCCGTGACGCCCAGCTCCTTGAGGGACTTGATGGTCTGGGTGGCCAGGTTTTCGGTATAAGCCACCTTTTCGTTTAAAATGGCCACCTTTTCGGCTTTCAGCTCCTTGGCGATAAACAGGGCGCAGTTAGGTCCGTGTGCATCGTTCCGCGCGTTAACGCGGAAGAAGTGGTTATACCCCTGCTCGGTGAGTTCCGGCTTGGATGCGGCCGTGGTGATGCACGCCATGTCACTGGTGCCGTAGATCTTGAGGGTAGCCTGGGCAGTGTGGCTCATGGGCGGGCCGATGACACCGTACATGGACTTGTCCGCCGCGAACTTGTGGGCCACGTTCGAGGCCTGGGCCGGGTCCATGGCATCGTCACCCATGACGTGCTTGATCTTGACGCCCTGAATGCCGCCCTTGGCGTTCCATTCGTCAACGGCGATCTGGGACGAGTTGAAGATTTCCATGCATGGCGCGGCGGCGTCACCGGTAAAAGCCCCGGCGTTGCCCACGCTGATGCCGTCCTTGACGTTCCCGGCCGGCGCATTGCCGATAAAGAAAAGCACGGCTGCAGTCAGTGTGAACATCGCAACAAACGTCTTCTTCATGGTCCCCCTCCTTTATGGTTGTGGTGTTTAAAGGCCGCTCACTTGGCCGGGGGGGTGCCGTCCGGCCCCCACCCGCGAAGCTCATAGTATTCCTTGACCATCTTGTCCACCGGGACCACCTGGTCCTTGGACGGGCCTTCCTGCAGAGGTTCATGGGTGAAGCGGTAGGGCAGGGTGTCCATGGATGAGTCGATACCGAGGTCGATGTTGAGCCTTCGGTCGGCGTCGATAATGCCCCTAAGGCTGTTGTTCATCCGCTCGGCCGTAAAGTTGAGCCCTGTGCCCGCCTGAAGAAGCCGGGCCGCGAACTCGAAGTCGAGGACGTCCATGGACAGACCTATATTCTTGCACATGGTCATGCAGTCAGTAAGAAGGGCCTGTCGCTCGGTGTGCTCCACCAGCACGGCCTTGCCGTTGTTGGAGAGCCGGTCGGCGATGTCCCTGATGCCCCAGCGGCGCTCGGCCTCGTCGTACCTTTCGGTCAGTTCGAAGAAGGGCTCGGCCCGGAGATGGTCCGCCCCCCGGGAGGCTATTGCGTAGGTCAGGCCGAAGGCCTTGATGCCCCTGGGATCTCCGCAGATCACATCCAGCCCCTTGACGTGGAGGGCCCACTTCCCGGTGCCGCGGCCGAATCGCCGGGCCAGGGAACGGGTCCCTTCTGCAAATGCGTCCCCGATTCCTTCCCTGCGGACGATCATGCCCAGGATCTTCTCCACAGTGTCCTTGTTGCCCCATGTAAAGTCAAGGCCGTCCACGTCCTCCGGTCCCAGCAGGCCCCGCTGGAAGCACTCCATGGCCCAGCCGATGGTCTCCCCGCTGCTCAGGGAGTCCATGCCCATGCGGTTTAAAAATCCTGCTATGCGAAGGGCAAAGGGAAGATCGTCCACCCCGATTCGAGAGGTATAGCTGCACAGGGTCTCGAACTCAGGCCCCTCGGCCTCCAGTTCCCTGGTGACGTAGTATCGGGAGCAGTGGATGTTGCAGTTGAAGCAGCTCTTGTTCTTGACCTTCCACTTTTCAGCCAGGGTCTCGCCGCTGACCTTGTCCACGTAGTCGCACACGCCCTTCTGGAAATGGTTCGTGGGCAGGATCCCTATGCCGTTCAGTGCATTCATGAGCAAGGGGGATCCCAGATCGTGGCGCTTCCGCCACTCGGGGTGCTCCAGGATGCGCCGGTCAAGCTCCCTTGCGAGTTCAAGGAAGGCCAGGGGGTCGGCCATGGTGACCGGGTTTGTTCCGCGCACGGCAACAGCCTTGAGGTTTTTTGAGCCGAAGAGGCACCCCATGCCGGTCCGGCCGAACATGCGGTTGTAGTTGCAGGCCACTGTGGCGAACTTTACCAGGTTTTCCCCGGCCGGCCCGATGGCGGCCACCTGAAAGGCGTTGTCCCCGAGTTCCTTGCGGATGGCGGATGTGGCCTGCCACAGGTCCGTGCCCCATAGGTGGGAGGCGTCGCGGATCTCCACCCTGTCGTCCGCAATCACCAGATAGCATGGGGTCTCGGAGCGTCCTTTTATCACCAACTGGTCGTATCCCGCCTGCTTCAGTTCAGGACCGAAGAAACCTCCGGCGGCCGAGTCCCCCAGGATTCCTGTCATGGGCGACTTGCCCGAAATAGTCATATACGCCGAGGAACTCAAGAGAGACCCGGTGAGCGGGCCCACGCCGATGAGCAGCATGTTTTCCGGGGACAGTGGGTCAACGTCGCGCGGGAGTTCGTCGTGAAGCCGCAAGGAGTTGAGCCCACGCCCTCCGATGGCCTTTTGAAGGTAGGCGGGATCGCTCTTCTCCCGGACCGCGGATCCGCGGCCCAGGTCCACTCGCAGGATGTGTCCGCCGTAGCCGTAAAGCATATGTCACTCCCCAACCGAGGCTTTCCAGGCCTCTCTCAGGTGCCGGGTCCGGTCCAGGGTGAAGCGGACACGCTTCTTCTCCGGGCTCAGGTCCTTGCTTTGCTTTTTGAACTCCGAAAGACTTACTGTCTCGGTTTCCTCCGGCACATACTCGATGGCGCCCATGTTGCATTGTGCCACGCAGCGCGGGTCGCCCCCGCACAGGTCGCAGACGTAAGGGATGTCGTTATAGAGCTCGATGGCGCCGATGGGGCACAGGGTCTCGCAAATGCCGCAGGCCGTGCAGAGGGTAGGGGACACAACGATCCCGCCCAGAGGGCCCACCTCTATGGCCGACTCAGGGCATCGCGTGCAGTAGCGCTCCTTGCACTGCCGGCAGATAACGGGATAGTCAATGCCGATGTCCTCGATTTTGACTACCTTAACCCGGGACCGGCTGCGCCCCACGGAGCCGGTGTGAAAGAATGAGCAGTATACCTGGCAGCGCTCGCAACCGGAGCATCGTTCGGGATGGATAACGATCATGGGACTTCGATCCTTTCGATGCGGTAGTGGACCTTGCCCTTGGGGTCGGGGCAGCAGAACTGGTTCACCTTGTTGGTCCAGTCACCCTTTTCCCCGCCTCCGGACCGCTGCAGCAGAGGGAAAATGGGCATCATGCTCTGAAGGGCGTACATACAGATGTGCCCTCCATCCGGGATTCGAATACGACCACCCTCGACCATGAAGCTGTCGCCCACCAGCATGGGCTGGTTGCAGTATCCCTCTATGTGTTCGACGGTAACCTTGAGATGGTACATTGGATTTTCCCCGAGCCGGAACGGTTGGATGGACTTGCATGCAGTAAAAAAATAAAATACCATTCCCACGGTATATATAGCAAGAGCAACGTCAACCTCCAGGCCACACTCTACGTGAATCCCCCCGGAGAGGGGCGCAAGGTCCCCATGGCGCACGTGGGGGACGAATTGGTGCACGTCATTCGAGGGGAGGTGCTCTTTTATCTTAACGACCAGGAATGCCGTCTGGAGGAAGGGGGCCTCATGCACTGCCGGAGTGAAGCGCTCCACAGCCGGGTAAATCCGGGCAGGTGGGAGAGTGTCCTCATCATCGTGAACACTCCTCCCAACTGGTAGGTCCCTTCCTGCAGATTTAATAACTCCTGCCCATCGCCGGATGGAGAGCCGGCTTCCCGCAGCCGCATTTGAGAAAGTACTGACGTTCCACGGCATGGCACCGTATGCCTTGGGAATCCAACTCCATATGCCGGGCATGGACGGCTGGGAAGGGATTAGTTGAAGGCCGTTTCATGAGGCCAGGACCTGGGCCACTTTATTTTCAAGCTCTTCTTTTTCAATGGGCTTGATACAGTATTCCCGCGCACCCAGGCCCTTTGCCTCACGGGCGGTTTCCAGGGTGGGATAACCGGTCAGCATTATGGCCTTGACGGCGGGATTTTCCTTTTTGATTTCCTGCAGCACTTCCATGCCGCTCAGTTTCTTCAGCTTGATATCCAGGATGATGAGGTCAAGGTCATTTGAACGGGCATGGGCGATCGCCTGCTCCTCGTCTGTAAACCCTGCCACATCGTGACCCTTTCGTCCCAGGATCTTCTGTATGAGTACAACTGCATCGGCCACATCGTCCAAAACCATGATTTTCGCCATGATTCGAATACCTCTTTTATGGTTCCCCGTCCATATGATGCGCGGGCAGGCGGATGGTGAAAATCGTTCCGGTTTCCTGCCGGGATTCCTGATCGGGATCCCCGCCCGTCCGTCCGCTGTTTTCATATATGGTCTCGAAATCTATTGTTCCGCCATGGGCCTTCACGACGCCGAATGTGACGGAAAGACCGAGCCCCGTTCCTTTTCCAACGCCCTTGGTGGTGAAAAAAGGGTCAAACACGCTGTCCCTTATCTCAGGGGGAATACCCCCGCCTGTGTCACTCACTTTGATTATCACTTCTCGTTTGTTGCTGTCCTGAAATGTGGACAGCGTGATTTCTCCGTCCTTGCCTATGGCGTCATAGGCGTTATTGATGAGATTGATAAAGGCCTGTTCGAGTTTTTCCTGATCTGCGAAGACAAGGGGAAGGGGTGATTCAAAATCTCGAATCACCCTGACTTTTTCCAGGCGGAATGTGTGCTCTACAACTGCTGTGATCTGCCCAAGGATCACGTTTACATCAATAGGTTTCTTGACGCTTTCCATCTGCTTGGAAAAACGTAGCAGATCCGAAATGATGGTGCGGCAGATACGGGCATACTTTTCAATGAGGAGGAGGTTCTCAAATGTTTCCGTTTCTTTTGGAGTATCCTCCATTGAGAGCTGGGCATAGCCGAGGATGATTCCGAGCGGCGTATTGATTTCGTGGGCCACCCCTGCGGCAAGCTGGCCGATGGTCTCCATCCGCTGGGATCGAATGATGCGCTCCTGGAGGTCCTTTATTTCCGTGATGTCCCTGCTTGTGCAAAGAATCCCTGTCGCTTCCCCCTCGTTATTCAATACCGCGCTCCTGATCACGTGAAGCCACAGTCCCTTGTTAACCCTCGCGAGTTCTTTTTCAACGCTTATGGTGGTTTTTCGTCGAAGGACTTCCCTGCCTTCCTGAACGTTCTGCTGTGCTTCGTCGGCAGGAAACAGGTCTTCATCGGTTTTTCCCAGGATTTCCTTTTCCTCCACTCCCGCGAACGTGCAGAACGCCTTGTTCACGGCCCTGTAACGAAGCGACTGATCCTGGAGGGAAACGATATCCGGTGTGACATCCAAAATGGTCTGAAAAATCCTCTGCTGCTGCTTCAGGTTTTCTTCCGTATTCTTGATCGCCTCAATACGTTCTTTCAACGTGACCGTCATGGCGTCAAAAAATTCCGCAAGATCCTGGAGTTCATCTCCGGCATTGGATTTGTAAACATCACAGCTGCGGCACTGGGCGATCTTCACTTCATAGGGAAAGTCGGCGCAGTTAGGGCAAAGGGTGCCGGGAATGTACCAGCACCGGCGCCTTGTGTCTTGATAGGCCGGGCAGTCGGTCCGATTGCAGGAGGTGAGTTGCCAGCAATGCTTCTCAGGGGGAAGGGCGGTCTGCACGTCTAGGTTCCCCATTATGATCTCACCTGCGGCACGGTGGAGGACCTGTATCTTGGTGGTCACAGCCCTGGCCAGGGCTGTGCTGACAAGGCCTACGAGCAGGATTCCGGTCCCAACCGAAAGAAAGATGATCCACAAGAGCCTCGTCACCACTTTCTGGGTCCGGCTGCGGGACATGCCGATCCTCACCGTCCCGATCCTGTCATTGCCTATGAGGACCGGAACTGCGAAATCATCGATCAGATCGGTTCCCGTGGAAAGAAGCTTCCTGTGGTATGTTTCCGAGTTCTCCACCGAGTTGACGGACCGCAACTCAAGGGGAAAACCTCCCGCAAAGGTATGTGCCAGAGGGTCTCCGGACCTGTCCAGAACAAAGGCATAGATCGCGTCCCTGTTGGTCTTTGGTATCTCATCAGCCAGGTTCTGGAGTTCCAGGAAATCGACCGAGAGAATCGGCTCGATGACCCTGGCGCTGAGATTGACAGAGCTGCAAATGCCCCTGAGCCGGTTTTCATTAAGAAGGGCCTCGGATACGTACAGGCTGATGATTAAAGAAAGGCTTACACCGAACACTACTAGAATAGATATGATGCTGAGAGATATCTTGGTTCGAAAGGTCAACCTGCGAAAGGGTGAGCTTCCTTTCATATTACAAGCCTTCCTGACCTTTCAAATAGGACCGTAAAGTGTTATATCCGCCTTCACACATGCTGTGCCGGTGCTTGCGTTGCGGGGAAGACCACGGGCTTGTCAGTTTATGAATGCCATTGCGTCTGAATCAATTGTCCAGATCGAAACGCACCTTTCTGAGGAGTTCTCTGATCGGTTCAAAGTCCTCATCCGTGGAAGCAATCGCTCCACTTATGTGCGCGGCCCTCAGAATGTGCTGGTGATCCGGATTCCGGCTGTCAAGCCGGAGAAGAGCGTCTTCGATCTTTTTCGCCAGGGCCGGGTCGAGGTCTTTTCTTGCAGCATAGACCCAGCCCGGGTAATAGTCGGTGGTGGCTATTATGCGGATTTCAGAGACGTCGATTTTATCGGCTACTACATTTAGGGCGCCTTCCCTGACTGTCCCTATATCGTACCGTCCTGCGTACACGGCCAGGATCACTTTTTCCTGTTTGCCTCCCGGTCCGGGTGCAAAGGCGATTTCCGGAAAATCTTCGATCCCGATTCCGTGGTCGAAGAAGTGACCGAGAGCAAACATGTACCCGCCTGCAGAAGTGGGATCGACGGCTATCCACCTCTTGCCCCTGCACTCATCTACGGTAGGGATGGACGGGTTGTCGTTGCGGCAAATGATATGCCCCCTGAACATTGGCTTTCCATGTTCTTCAATGATCCTGGCAAAGGCCCATGCGCCGTAACGATGGGCCATGTTCACGTAGGCTACGGGATTGGAAAAGGAAATATCTATTTTTTCCTGCCCCACCATTTTCATGTGTTCGTCAAAGGTGTCAGGGAAGACCTGTTTTAAAGGCAGGCCGGTTTCTTTCTTGAGATATTCCACGAGAGGATTGTGCCGGGCAAAAGAGACGCTGTGTGAAAACTGGGGGAGGTAAGCATAGGTGATGGCATGAGTCCCTTTTTCAGAATAGACGCCTTCCCTCTTTGAAAGATCTACGGGAACCGGCTCTTCCTCATTTGAGCAGGAGGAGAGGAAGAGAAGGGATGTGATAAACAGAAGAAATATAAGAGCCGGAGAAGGCGGGCCAAGCCTGTTTGATAAGACAGGTGGTTGAAGATTGACCGCCCTTGGGGATAGACACTTGTGTGTCCGGATGAAGCACAAAGTTCTCATAAGTTTTGCCAGACCCCCAAAAATCACTTTCAAAAAAATGTAGGTCAGAGTCAGAGTTTGTGTCAAGCCAGGGATAAGCCTGCTGCATGACTGCGGAGCAAAGGCCGGCAAAGCCCAACGGCTTTTCAGCTCAGCTTGTTAACACGGTCCCGGAGGAAACGGTGCACGCCTCCTATGCCCTTGAGGGTCTCCTGATTATAAGCCTCGGGTTCATTGATGAAGAGTTTCATGTTGACACGAAAAGCGTTATGGGGATATCGTCCCGCCGAAAGAGTTTCCTGTCATGACGCTTCTCATCACAATAATTCCGATCATGGAAACGGTTGCCACCCCACCTGAAAAGCGATGTAAGATCGCGCTGTACAAGGCAACCAGGCCGTGTTGAAGATGCCGGCGTACCTGCCGGGTTTCAGGTGCATCGGTCCGGAATGCGAAGACCACTGCTGTTATGGGTGGGACATCATAGTCGACAAACGATCCTGCCAGCGGTATCGAAAACTGATATCCAAGGGGCTCGGCAAGCGCATTCGAAAAGCGATCCGGCGCAATCGGCAAGATCCCTCCGACGAGCGCTATGCCAGGTTCCTGCGCACCGGCGACACATGCCCCTTTCTGACACCGGACCGGCTCTGCCGGATTCACGCCGAACTGGGCGAAGAATTTCTTCCTGATACCTGTGCTGTTTTTCCCCGGCGCTTGCGGGCCAGGGATGAATGGATCGAGATATCCGCCTCTCTGGCCTGCCCTGAGATAGCACGCCGTGCACTGGAAAACCCCCATGGGATCGAGATCATCGAAGCACGACACGATCCTGCGGCAGCCGGCATGCTGCGTGCGGTCGAGCCAAGGCTGCCGCGCGGGATCGAGGCCGCCGGCCTTAAATTGAGGGCCTTCGCATTATCCATTTTAAGAGACAGGAACTATCCGCTGTGGCGGCGTATCCTGGCGCTCGGATTCCTCCTGGAGATGGTCAGCCTCTCGGATGCCGCGCCGGGAAAGGAGTCCATCCCTATACTGTTGGATGAGTTTACGCGTCGCATGGATTCCGGCGAATTGATGGACCTGATAGAAAACGCGCCCACACTGACAGGTCTGCAACTGCAGCTTACAAGAAGGCTCCATGACGAAATGGCCCCGTCGGTGCGAGTAAAGGCCTTCCGGGACTGCGCAGAGGAATGCCTGAGGGGCCTTCACTACGCCGGCACGCAGCCTTTTACCGAAGAGATCGGCCGCCGGTACGGCTCGAGCTTTGATCAATACTACCGCCCGTTTTTCGAGCGTTACGGCTTCTTGCTGGAAAATTACCTGATAAACTACATGCTGCATCACGATCTCGGCTTTCATCAAGGCCGGCGTCTGTATCACGACTACGTTGTGATGGTCTTGAATTTCGCCATGCTCAAGACCTATCTGATCGGCATGGGGGCACTGCATCGAGAAAGCATGAATGCGGCCATGGTTACCAGGCTTATCTATTCCTTCACCAAGGTGGTTGAGCCGGATGCCCGGTTCAGGGATTACGCTATCGGGCTTCTGGCACAGAGCGGCTGCACGGACATGGTTCACCTGGCGGTCATGATCAAGAACTGAAATGACAGTATGCTGCGCATGTTCCGTGCAAACTTTTCCGACCGGTTGATCCGGGTCCGGGAACCTCGGGCGGGTGCATCAGGGCGGCGTGGATTTTTTCAGGCCGGCCTGCATGTGATTGTCGATGGCCGCATGCAGTGTGTCGGCTGCCAGGCTCGCGCAGTGCCGGTAATCCCTCGGCAGCCCTCCCACGGCCTCCCGGATCATGGCTGAATCGATGTCCAGTATTTCCTCGGGGCTCTTTCCTTTGGCCAGCTCCACGGCAGCACAGACGCAGTTGAAGCTGTAAGCGCACCCGTTGGTCCACGGAGAACTTTCCACCATGCGGCCACCCTTGAACCTGAGACGAATCTCCATGACATCGCCGCAGGTTCCGACCACTCGTGCCTCGCCGTCCGGCCCTGCCACGTGTGGGTTGAGCCAGTAATAGACGGCGAACCAGATCAAGGTAATCGCCAGAAGGATCCCGGCCCCCAACAGGAGGCTCCATACGTTCATGATGACGGTTACACCAGTGTGAAAAGGGTCCCTGCCGACGGCCACCGGCTGGACGACACCCTGGCCCCGCCGGCCGTCACGAGCAGGCATTCCGCCCCGGACAGGGTTTCGATCAGGGCCCTGCCGTCCTTGGGCCCGGCGACAAAAACCGCCGTTGAAAGCGCGTCGGCCAGGGTGGCGTTGGCGGCCAGCACCGTGACGCTTCGGCTCTCTTGGGCGGGTCGGGCCGAATGCGGATCGATGAGATGATGGTAGACTTTTTCCTCGTCGAAGTACACCTCGTAGTTGCCTGAGGTGGCCGCGGCGCCGTCCTCCATGGTAAAGGTCTGCAATGCAGGCCCTTCCTTGTCCGGGTTCTGGACAGCCACCCTCCAGGGGCTGAACCGGCCCCGGCCGCCCATGGTCCGGATATCCCCGCCCGCATTGATCAGCGCATGTCCAATACCACGGCGTTTCAAGGTGTTCATGCCGCAATCAATTGCGTATCCCTTTGCGATCCCGTCCAGTGTTACGCCCATGCCTTCTTTGGCAAAACGAACCGTCCGTCCCTGAATCCTTACGGCCCCGGGATTTACGAGGTCCAGGACTTTGGCGATCCCCTCGTCGCTCGGGGGCGCCTGGTGGGACGCGAAGGCGTTTTGATACAGGTCCACCACAGGCTTGACCGTGATGTCGAAGGCCCCCCTGGTCGTTTTACAAAGCCGCAGAGAGCGCTCCAGCAGGGCCGTGATTTCCGGGTCAAGGTCCGCCGCCCGTCCCTCCCGGTTCAATGTCCCTATGGGGGAGATGTCCTGGTGCCGGTCGAAGAGGTGCGCGGCCTTCTGCATGTCATCGAAGGCCAGGGAGATCGCGTCGTCGGCCGCGTCCCGGGAC
>JAWLEX010000192.1:0-4337 GCA_041685835.1 Desulfatiglandales bacterium | reverse complement strand
CGTGCTCGCCACCGGCGGCTATTACCTCCACCAGCGGATCGCGGACGTCACAACCACGCACCTGGCCTTTCCGTCAGGCCTCAGGGCCCAGGTCTTCGTGTCCTGGCTCCACCCGTTCAAGGAACAGAAGCTGGTGGTGGTGGGCGACAAGAAGATGGCCGTGTTCGACGACACACAGCCGTGGGAGGACAAGCTCCTCCTTTACGCCCACCAGATCCAGTGGCAGGACCATCTCCCCGTACCGTCCAAGGCGGAGCCGGAACGTCCGGACATCCCTCAGGACGAGCCCCTGCACCTCGAGTGCATGCACTTCCTGGACGCCTTCACCAACGGCCGGACTCCGTTCACCAACGGCCGGGAAGGCTTAAGAGTGCTCAAGGTACTGAACGCGGCCCAGGAGTCCCTTGACAACTGGGGCGGGGCCGTTCCCATCAGCAGTGGCGAGGCCCGGGCCGAGCCTGAACCCTCACCCGGCAAGCCCTTCTTTGTCCACGAGACAGCCGTGGTGGACGACGACTGCGAGATAGGCGCGGGCACCCGGATCTGGCACTTCACTCACGTCCTTTCCGGCTCCCGCATCGGTGAGAAGTGCAACATAGGCCAGAACGTGATGATAGGGCCGGACGTCACCGTCGGCAAGGGCTGCAAGCTCCAGAACAACGTGAGCGTCTACCCCGGCGTGACTCTCGAGGACTACGTATTCTGCGGGCCCAGCATGGTCTTCACGAACGTCTACAATCCCAGGGCCGGGCTCAGGAAGATGGACCAGGCCCGGGCCACCCTTGTGCGGAAAGGCGCTACTATCGGGGCCAATGCCACCATCGTCTGCGGCAACACCCTGGGCCGCTATTGCTTCGTGGGCGCCGGCGCGGTGGTGAACCGCAACGTGCAGGACTACGCCCTTGTGGTGGGTAACCCGGCCCGGCGCATCGGTTGGGTGTGCGAGTGCGGGGAGCGGCTCCCGGACGACCTCATCTGCCTGACCTGCGGCAAGGCCTATAAACCCTCCGGCAACGGCATCACCCGGGGAGGTGATTGAGGTAAGCGTTCCCCCGCCGTTGCCTATTTCCTGTTTCCAGAAAGGAATCGATCATGCAGTTCATAGATCTGAAAGCGCAGCAGGCTCGCATTCGCGAGTCCATTGAAGCCAACATCCGCGGCGTGCTGGACCACGGCAAATACATCATGGGTCCGGAGATCCGCGAGCTCGAGAAGCGGCTCGCCGCCTATACGAACGTCAGGCACGCCATCGGTTGTTCCTCGGGCACGGACGCCCTGATCCTCGCCCTCATGGCCCTTGATATCGGCCCGGGCGATGCGGTCTTCACCTCGCCGTTCACCTTCGTGGCCACGGCCGAGGTGGTGAGCCTCCTCGGCGCCACACCCGTGTTCGTGGACATTGACCGGAACACTTACAACATCGACCCGGCCCGGCTCGAAGAGGCGGTTCAGGCGCTCAATGCGGCTGACGGCAAACGCTACCCGATCCCCCGTGCAGGCGCTCTTCTGACCCCCAAGGCCGTTATCCCCGTGGATCTCTTCGGCCTGCCCGCGGACTACGACGCGATCAACGAAATCGCCCGCAAACACGATCTCTCGGTCATCGAGGACGCGGCCCAGTCATTCGGCGGGGAGTATAAGGGAAGCAAGGCAAGCGGCCTGGGCGACATCGGCTGCACGTCCTTTTTCCCGGCCAAGCCACTTGGAGCGTATGGTGACGGAGGCATGATCTTCACGGACGACGACACAATCAACGAGACCCTGCGTTCCATCCTGGTCCACGGCCAGGGCCGGGACAAGTACGAGAACGTGCGCATAGGCATGAACGGCCGGTTGGACACCATGCAGGCCGCCGTGCTGCTGGCCAAGCTCCATATCTTTCCCGAGGAAATCGATCTCCGGCAGGAGGTGGCGGCCGGATACAAGAAGAGCCTCACGGCCGCGGCCCCGGACCTGATCCTGCCGTCCACTCCCGAAGGCTATGTCTCGGCCTGGGCCCAGTACTCGGTCCTGGCCCGGGACCCCGGGCACCGAACCGCCCTCCAACAGGCCCTCAAGGAGGCTGGCATACCCACGGCCGTCTACTATCCCAAGCCCCTCCACCTCCAGGGCGCGTTCGCCCACCTGGGATACGGCGAAGGGGACTTCCCAATCAGCGAGGACTGCTCGGGCCGCATATTCAGCCTGCCCATGTACCCGTACCTGAAGGCGGCCGACCAGGACTCAATCGCACAAGCCCTTTCCTGAGCCAAAGGAGGACGCTCTTGGATAAACGAATCCTCCACGTCGTCGGCGCCCGTCCCAACTTCATGAAAGCGGCGCCTGTTCACGCGGCCCTGGCTGAAAAGGAAGGCGTTTCCCAGCTCCTGGCACACACGGGTCAGCACTACGATGAGGTCATGAGCGGGATCTTCTTCAAGGAGCTGGAACTCCCCGAACCGGACCTCAACCTGGGTGTGGGCTCGGCCTCGCACGCCTCCCAGACCGCCGAGGTCATGATCCGTTTCGAGAAGGTGGTCCTCGAGCACACTCCCGATCTCGTGGTGGTTTACGGAGACGTGAACTCCACCCTGGCCGCGGCCCTGGTCTGCGCAAAGCTCGGGGTTTCAGTCGCCCACGTGGAGGCCGGCCTCCGGTCCTTTGACACAACCATGCCTGAAGAGGTCAACCGGGTCCTCACGGACCACATCTCTGACCTGCTCTTCACGCCCTCTGTGGACGGCAATGAAAACCTGGCGCGTGAAGGCGTGGACCGGAGCAAGGTCCACCTGGTGGGAAACGTGATGATAGACACCCTGATGAGGCTCTTTCCCAAGGCCCTGGAATGTTGGTACCAGGGGCTTTCCGAGCAGTGGGGCCAGGGGGACTACGCACTGGTTACCCTTCACCGGCCTTCCAACGTCGACGACCCCAAGCGGCTTGGGCTGCTCATGGAGGCACTGGACGAACTTTGCAGAGATGTCCGCGTAGTGTTCCCCATCCATCCCCGCACGCGCAGCCGGCTCAAAAATCTCTCATTCGATCCGGGCGGAAAAGACCTTCACCTGATCGAACCCCTGGGCTACCTTGACTTCCTGGCGCTCCAGCGGCATGCATCAGTGGTGATCACCGACTCGGGCGGTATCCAGGCCGAATCCACCTTCATGGGCGTACCCTGCGTAACGGCCCGTTCCAACACCGAGTGGCCCGTCACCACGGACATGGGCACAAACACCCTCGTTGGGTTTGACACGGACGCCCTGAAAAAGGCGGTCCGGGAGGCCCTTAAAGGCCTCCCCAGACCGGGTGCCGTCCCGCCCCTCTGGGACGGGCACGCCGGCCAGCGCATCGCCTCTACCCTCTTTCGCGGTCATGTGTTGACCGCCCCTTGACAAGCGCCCCCTATTAGGTCAAACCCAAGATGAACATCGTGCTTTTCCCTGGAGGGCATGAACCCGTGGAGCGGGCCGGCTTTCCGTATTGTGACTGTGGACGCCTTGCTGTATGGTGAGCCGTCCGGATGAGCGGCTGACGCAGCTATTTCCATGAAATCATCTGTAACCACCTGTAATTACAGAAGAGGACGGTCTTATTCCGGGCTTTTACAAAGCCCTCAAGTCTTTGTTATTGTTCTTTTAAATGTCATTTAATGCTCTTTCTTTTCTATAGTATTGAGATTTTCCTTGACATCTTCACGGATAAGAATTAAATTATACTAAATCAATTGAGTCCATGTTTCATCATGGGACTGTTTCTTTCTGAAGGGACAACCGGTTTTAACGAATGCATCCTCCAGTTTGAGACGTTGAAATTTTAGAGAAAGGAGGATGTTTTCATGAGTAATGGAACTGTTAAGTGGTTTAACGACCGAAAAGGCTTTGGATTCATTGAGCAGGAAGATGGGTCGGATGTGTTTGTTCACCATTCGGCGATCAACTCGAGTGGCTTTAAATCCCTCAATGAAGGCGACAAGGTTTCTTTTGACATCGAGCAAGGACCCAAGGGGCCTGCTGCTGCTAATGTCACCGTAATTTAACACTATTTAATGCTTAGAAAAGGGTATCCTCTCATAAAATTGTTGAGAGGATGCCTTTTGTCCATTAAGAGAGTCCGCGTTTTTAAATCCCCCTCCTAACGCCATTTATTATTTATAGTTGTAAAACGAAATATCATTCTCTTCACACTATCATCAAAACATTATTTTAACATCTTGAACCTAATAATACAGCAATTCATATTCATATGAATACCAAAAGCTATCTATCTAGTTTCCATCCAGAAATGGTCTTTTTTGCCAATCTCGGCGTCAATCTGCGAGGTTGCTTGTGCGGCGTACTTCAGTACGCCTCCGCGCAACC
>JAWLEX010000191.1:0-4364 GCA_041685835.1 Desulfatiglandales bacterium | reverse complement strand
TCTTTCAGGAGCCGGTAGCCGACCCTGATGGGCCCTTCACGGGGGTCGAAGACCCCGGCGTCGGCATGTGGCAGTCGAAGACCGTCCTGGGCGTTGCTGAAAGCAGGAACGGCAGCAATCATCAGGCCTGCGGCCAGGAACATGAAAAGAGTAATGCGATTCATCTCCGTCTCCAGGGTTCACAACAGGATGGCCACAGGCCTTTGTTGTCTGAGCAAATGAACATGATTCTTCCGGCACATCAGTGTTAGTAGTAACAGGCATAGGTGAATGTCACTGAATCCTGAGCAACATCCCCGCCCGTAGTGGTCAGAATCACGGTCACAGTGACCGTGGTCTCCGGGGTGTTTCCAACATCCTCAAAGGGGAAGTATTCATTTAACGGCTCCTCAGAGCTGTTGGTGCCCGACCAGAAAGTCCTTTCCGGGCTTGAATATCCGACGGGAACCGAAACGGTCTCACCATTTGCGGTCATGAAGACCTGGAACCCGCTTATGTCCGAGTTGCCGGCGCTGAAATCCCCACGGAGGTAGATTTGAGGGGACATGTACTCACCTCCCTGCAGCGGCTCGTTTATTTCGATTTCAGGCGGGATAGCGGGTTCGGACCGATGGACAAAACCCATATCCGAGCCCACTGCACCTGTGCGGTCCACGGCCTGGGCCTCGACCAGGTTGTCGCCCACGGCGAGGCCGACAAATACGGCAAGAGATCCATCCATTGGATTCCAGACTGCCGTGTGCGGGGTCCCGTTCACCCGGATCACAACCTCGTCAATGATCGAGGCCGTACTCACGGCGGTACCTGATACCTCTATCGTGGGTTCGCTCGTATTGGGAGGCAGAGGATTGAGGTTCACAATGACTTCGCTGATTGGCAAATCCCCGGAATCCGGAGATGCCCGGGGAACGTCGAAGGGAATTGTGGGCCGGTAAACGGGGACGTTGAAGTCAAGTGTCCAGGCCCTGCCGCTTCCATCAATGGCTTCGAGTGTGAATCGGGCATCATAGGGATCTGAAAAGGTTCTATCCAGGAAGTCTTCATTGATGCGGATGTCGAAGCCGTGTATGGGGGTAAGGGTCCGGCCCCGCTCCAGATCACCGAAAACCACCTCGTCCTGTTCCACCACGATGCCCGGCTCCCCAGACCTCAGACGACCTCTTACGTCCGTGAGTCCTGCGTACCCATTGTTGATCAGTCCCACGAACAACCTGACGGTCTCTCCTGGATTGGCCCTGCCGTCTCCGTTATGATTCTGCAGCTCCCACAGGATCACCTCGTCTATGGAGAGGCCGCCGCGGTCTTCTTGATGGACATGGATGCGCTCTCCGGGGACGAAACGAAGAAAGGCCTCGTCGCTATTCCCGTGGGCGTCCCTGGCAGTCAACCGCGCCAGGTGCATGCCGGGCGAAAGATCAAGCGGACCGTCGGCTGCAAAGTACCCGGTCCGCTGATCAAAAAAGAGACGGGAACGATCAATGGGTTTTCCGTCCACAACCAG
Source organism: Desulfatiglandales bacterium (assembly GCA_041685835.1). Lineage (GTDB taxonomy): Bacteria > Desulfobacterota > DSM-4660 > Desulfatiglandales > HGW-15 > JAIPEI01. The sequence continues at coordinate 2,863 of JAWLEX010000191.1, read as the reverse complement.
ATCGATACCTTCGAGGTACAGATCATTGCCGCTGTCATGGATAAACGCGGAGAAGGCCGGCCCTCCGGCATTCTGAAGGGCCGTGGGGAGGTGCCGAAAATTCTCGATTTTCGGTGGATAGGACACTTCAAAAGCGGCCGAGGCCTCTGAAGACAGGCCGGCAAAATCCGTGACCTTCAGCCGGGCCATGTGGGGCCCTTCATCCGTTACTGGACCGAACTCCACATGATCCGAAGACGGCCTTTGTCCGTAGTGCGCACCAACAAGTGTTACTCGCCGCCCGTCAACCCAGCCCTCGGTTTTTCGGTGGTCGATACCGGAGCGGTCATAACAGGTGCCCCAGGGATAGGCCACAGGCCCTCTTTTCAGTATTTCCACCGAAACATCAGGCGGGCGAATCGGGGCCGTCACCTCCAGCCGCTTACTGGTTCGATTTCCCGCGGCGTCCGTGGCGGAAATATAAACATTAAATATCTCCGGCTCGTCTCCTCTAACAGATGTCTCTCCCACTAAGAGGCCGGTTTTCGTATCAAAGGTGAACGTGGGACTCTCGGTGCGTAAGACACCGGAGGAACTTAAATGAGGATCGGCGCCGACAGCGTAATTGATGTGAAGTTCAGACAGGGGCATGCCGTGGTCGTCAATGAGCGCGGTTATCCGCCTTTCGGCCGGCAGGAAAGCAAGATTTCGGATCCTCGGAGGCCTGGTGTCCAGCCATAGTTTCCGGCACTCAGTCTTTGTAGAACTTGTAATACTGGAGGCGGTGAAACCAAGCCCTCCTATGGGGGCGTATTTCTCGCGGCATTTTTCCAACGCCTTAACCAGTTCCTGACTGTAACTGTAATCCACTACAAGTGAAGACAGCGGAGGGGGGGCAATGGGTTCAGATGTCTGACCGAAACGGGCCTCGGCGATTTGCACACAGGCCAAATATTGCCTATTCAGATATTGCCTATTCAGAGTTCTCGAGCAGCTCGAGGATGCACAGCGAAACGTCGTGGTTGTGGTGCACTCAAACACACCCTCTTTCCCGTCCCTGAATTCTCCCGTATAATGTCTGGTCACTACTCCGCCGGAGATGCTCGAACCACTTGGAGGCTTCGCCGGCCATGACCAGGACGACTCCTTGACCGTGACCGGGTACTCCGCGTGAGGGTCCTCCACGGTTTGTGAGGACGGCGTGTTCCCGAAGACCTGGCAGGCCGCAGTGGTGGTCTGCCCGGCCAGGTCAGTGACCTCGAGAAGCCCGGCGTGAATACCGGTGGGCATGGGGTATGGGGCCTCGACCATCCCTGTCTCCGGGTCGAAAATGATGGTCGGTGTCACATTACCTGGTGCAATCAGCTCCAGGACCAGGTCCTCGGGCGCAGTCCCCTGATCGGACACAGTGGCCCGAAAGCACTCGTTCTCCCGATCGTAGTGGAAGTGGTCTATTTGGGGAGGATCAAGCGCCACAAGAACTTCGCCCGGCCACAGCAGGGAACGGCCATTGTCGCCAATCTCTCCTTCCTGGTCTTCCCCCCAGGCCCGCCGCAGTCCGGAGAGGACAAGTTTCGTGGCGTAGACGTAAAGGCCCTCTCTGGTCACGGGCATTGAGGCCTCGTAAACCCCTTGCTCCTTTTGGGAGAACCAGAGGCGTGCACCTCCGATCTCGAACCAGGAGGTCGATGTGTCCAGCCCGCTCGGACCCGAAAAGGCAACCCTGTAGATCACGCGACCGTCCAGGACCTGGATTTCATCAGAGTAGTCACCGCCCTCCGAATGGAGAAAGACCGGAATACTGAGACTCTTCATGGGCCCGTCCGGGGTCAGCTTTGTGACCAAGCTTTCCGATCCCGAACCAGGGCACTTGAGGTCCCAATCAGATACATACGCCTCGGGATATTTAATGGTGATCGACCCCAGGGGCTCATGATCCTCGGGCAGGCAGACCTGGCTCACCCTGAAATTGACGCCGGGATTGTCCGGCGACGGATGGAGCCGTTCCACACGGAGGCATGGATGGTCGGCGACTATTTCAACGGCATCTTCAAGCGAATAAAACAGGTCTCTGTCCAGAGGAAGGCCGGTATCCGTATAACGTGAGCCCATTCCAAGAAAAATGCTGACATCTCTTACTGTTTCGTCAAAGCGTATCCAGTTGATTGATGTGGTAAGGGGAAAGGGAACGCGGTGAGTCACATACCAGGACGATTCTGTTACATCACCATCCTCATCCTCACATTCTGCGATTTCAAAGCGCCTCTCCTGCCGGGGCGCGTCTACCTGAAAGTCAATGTCCAGCACGCCCTGGTTCCCCGCCCTGTCTTTCACGCTCACGTGCAGGTTAACCGCCTGGTTAGTGCGCCACTGATCCCACCAAGTGTTGCTGGTGTGTATCACGAACACCAGGTCGTCGCCCTCGGAGGTCGCCAGCCCTTGAACCTTGCGCCCGTTTATTACGGCCACGAATTCGGACTCTTCAGGGTCAGGAGAGACCCCGGCCCCGGCGTCGCGGCAACGAACCACGAATGCGTTCTGAGTGGGCTGGAGTTCCCGGCCCTCCGGTTCAATCAGCTCGATCTCGGGAGGTTCGGTGTCCACAATGAAGAGGGCCTCCCTCCCGGGATCCCTGCCCCCACCCGTCGTAGATACGGCCGCCGCCCTGTAACGGCCGTCCTCGAGCCCGGAAAACGAGGCTGTTACCTCGGCACGAGCTTCACCTGCCAAAATGATCTGGTGAGGGACCTCATTTCCGTCCACCTCCACCCTGATCAGGTATTCGCTTCCCGTGAAAAAGAAACCCTCAGTACTTTCAGGTTCCAGGGCCAGCGTAATCTCCCCGGAGCCCGATGAAAGATAGAGGACCTCAGACGGAACCGAG
>JAWLEX010000190.1:0-4402 GCA_041685835.1 Desulfatiglandales bacterium | reverse complement strand
CAGCCGGGCGCCTGGGCTTGCAGGCTTTTCACTTCCATGACCTCGTTACGTACCTCAACAGCTCGTTGAATTGAGGTCCCGGGGGTCGCCCAGGAGCAAAGACATCGTATACCGGGCCATATGAAACCGACTTGGGTGTGAAAACCTCGCGGGGATCAAGAAGGAGTCGGCTTTTCCGCATTGCTCCACTCCTGCTTCCGGTAGAAGGCAAGGCCTTCCTCAAAGACCCGGATGGCCTGTTTTCGGGCCGGGTCCACCTCTTTCTCCAATCCCACCAGCTCGTGGATGACCACCGGCCGGTCCTTTCCCTTGACCCGCACCCGGTCCAGCTCCCTGAGCAGGAACCGCTCGTCCAGCCGCTCTGAGGCCGATCCCCATGGCCAGCCTCTCCACCCCTGTCACATCCGATCGCGCCCTGAGCTCTTCCAGGGCGGGCACCATGTCCAGTGCAGCCAGGGCGGCCCTGGACGGGTGGTCCGGGAGGTCTGCAGGGGCGCCGAAAAAGGCCATGACCGCGTCGCCGATCAGCTTGTCCAGGGTGCCGTTGTTCTGAAACACCGTCGGGATCATGGCATCGAAGTAGGTGTTCAGGAGCAGGCCGGTCTGGCGGGGGGAGAGGCTCTCCGAGATGGAGGTGAACCCGCGGAGGTCCGAGAACAGCACGGTCACCTCGGCGCTTCGACCCTCCAGGCTCGAGTCGATGATGATTAGAGTTTTTTGTTATGGCACCGTTCACTGGGACCCCTGACCTGCAAGCCGCGGCTTCAGTTCCTTTATAGCAATGTCCCTTTCGCGAGCTTTTCCATCGCGGATGGCATCAACAAGTGCGAGCAACTCGTAGAGGGCTTTGTCTTTTCGGGCCGCCGCCGGTACTGATTTGTAGAGCGGTGAAAATTCATAACCCCTCCTATCGCCTTCCGGATCCGGCCATACGGGCGGCGCTTCGTTGGTCTGGGAAATGATGTCTTTAAGCGGCGGTGCGGCATACCCCGTCGGGATGCCCCTTGTCAGAGAGCCTCGATCAGGGGGAAAGGCGTACTTGACGCCATGCACGAGAAACTCTTCCAAGGCTTTTCTTATGGGTCGCCCCTGTTTCGAGTCCATCAGACGTGCTGCGACTGTCCGCCTGATTCCGGCATGGATCTCCGAGGTGCTCATACACAAATCGCGAGCCAGTGAGGCATAGGACCACTTCTCATCAGCAATTGAGAGGACCTTCAAAAGAATCAATATGTCTTGTGGTTTCAGGATCATTCCGTCATGGTATTCGCTATTCGCGAATAGCGCAAGCTTTTATAAGTCCCCGGATTTCGGGTAGCCGCGCCAGCCGATCACCTTGCCCGTATCGACAGGCAAAACCAGGCTCCTGGGGCGGCATGTCTTCGCGAGGCGAATTGCCGGAGGCCATATCCGCAACCGTTCAAAATCCTTTTATCAATGAAGCGTTCAGGGTAAAAATCTTGTCGTATCCAGCTTGTTTTAGGTAGTTTTCCCCTTCCCTGCCTAAGCCAATTTTACAGGCATTTTCAGGCTGAACCGCGCCAATGAAATCCGCTGCGCTTTCCTTATACGTCCGTTGCCCAATCCTCGACCGTCAGCCTCTCAACACGGCCGAATTCCCTCACGTTGTGGGTAACGACCGCCAACTTGTTCGCGATTGCGATGGCGGCGATCTGGGTGTCTCTTTCACTGATCATAACGCCCTGCCTTTCGAGCTGAGCACGGATGACCGCATAGGCGCCTGCCGCTGCTTTATCAAACGGGTGAACGAGCAATAACGACGAAATCTTCTCAATTTTCGACCGCCTTTCCTTCTTCTTCACCGGAGACTTCTCGATCCCGTACCATATTTCGGCTAACGTGATGGTGGATAAGGATAAATCAGCGGGCGAACAGGCTTTGAGTCGAGTGATTACGGCCTCATCGCCTCGCATCCAATAGCTGATGATATTTGTATCCAGGAGATACATCAAGCGCCCGGTCAATCGAGACTCAATGGCGTTGAGGGAAGCGGTTCGGGTGTGTTGAATTGCGGATCTGGAACGAAATCATCCCAAAAGCCTTTTGGCCATCGGTCTCTTACAACCGGCTCAAGGATGACCTTGTCGCCCTCTTTTCTGATCCTCACCTCACTCCCTTTGAAGCGAAAAGCCTTGGGCAAACGAATTGCTTGTGATCGTCCGTTTTGAAATATTTTGGCTGTTGATTCCATAGGCTACGTCCCCCTTTCAAAATAAGTATATTACAGTATATACCATCTCTCAATAAAGTCAACCCTAAACTGGAATTCCGATATAAGGATTAAACGAGAAACAGTGTTGGCTAAAGAAAGCCTGGCAGGCCGGATCAAGAATTTTCAGCTCGGGTTTCCGACCATGAGCGCGTGGTCGGGCACGTTGCGGGGGACTACGGCCCCGGCGCCGATAAAGGCGTAGCGGCCTATGGTGGTTCCGCAGATGATGGTGCAGTTGGCACCAAGGGTGGCTCCGTGTTTAACGAGTGCGTGAATAGGGGACGTTGTTGACTTAGTTGACTTTCTCTCTTTCGTGTTGTCCGCATAACTGGGGCCGCCAAGTATCCTCAAGACTTTTGTGGGTTTTCATGGTTATAGGGCATAAGGCAGTCAGGGAGCGGTGAAAGGGTCAGAAACCTCAACTGTCTCCATCTGAACCCCGGGTTCAAAGGGGACTTCGCTCTTCAGCATATCTTCAGCGCCGGTGATTAAAGAGTTTATTAGTTCCTCTTTTGATTTTTCTTGAGCGTTTACCCCGGGCAAGTCGATTAACCACCCAATCCACCAGTCTCCAGATTTTTTTATCATTGCTCTGTATTTCATGATTACCTCGTTGGTGTCATATCCAGGTCCTTGCAGATTTTATGGGCAAGTTCGTCTACAATTTCGTTATGTCTGGGAACCTGGGTCTTCAAATGGCCTTTTATGAAAATACTATGCCGTCTGCCTTCTCTCAGCAAATATGCTCCGTTTTTCTTGAGATGCTTTATCAGTTGATGCCGTTTCATTTCATTTTACGTTGCATATAAATAGGGGACGTTGGGGGCCGCCAGGGAAACCGGGTGTGCGGGCATGCCGGTGTGGGGATGGGGACGCCTTTATATCTTTACATTTGGCTGCTTGGTTCGGCATAATGGGACAAGTTGTTGACTTTGTTGACTTCCCTTTCAAGCCGGTTTAAGACGCTGAAATCCGCTCGAAGATTGATCTTGAAGCCTTGTGCGGAAGTCGATGAACCCACTTTTGGTCCATATGAAGGATTCTATGAAGCGAAAGCCGGAATCCGTCAAATCAGATTTGTTTCAGGTCGGCCCAGGTCAAATATGAAATGCTTTTTTTGGTTTTTGGAGTCATTTTAAGAGGCCAAGCACGCCGACTGGGCGCCCGGGATGCCGCGATCCGGGGGCTCGGGGGCATATTCGTGAAACACGAGGGGGTCCACTGTCAGGCCAGCAGACATTGATGAACACACCGTGCCTTCCCCGTCGCACCGGAATCCGGCCCCGTGCGCGTCTTGAATGCGGATACCAGGCCCGGGTCGATGACATGCAGCTTCTTTGGGTTGTGGGCCTGCTTGCGCAGTGACTCTGCGAGCCGGGGAATGGGAAACACGAGAAAGGCATCCTCCAGGTACCCGAGGTATTCGAATAGCGTGTTTTTGGAGACGCTGAACCCCGATCGGCGATTGATTTTGAAGTCCTGAGCGGAAGTCGATCAACCTGGGCAAGGCGCTGAGTTGTGCAAAGGCCTCACACAGCTCCGCCCCTTGGGTTACGAGGCTGACATCAGGCAACACGCTGAAACAGCGCGAAATTTAGTCAGCAGCGAGTCGAAAACCCTCAAATGGACGCAAGCCGGGATACTGCGGCCTGCACTATGGTTCGAACAAGATGCCGGTCTGCGGGGTTGACAATCCGCAGGGAGCCGGGCGATGTGCAAGATTTGATAATAACGAGAAACAGCGTATCAAGACAAGCGGCCAATCAAAAGATTGACAGCTTTTCAGTTTATAATTAATTGTTACGCAAATTGCAATGTATATACTTTGGGCCTATTAGCGGCCAGCCAGGATTTCATTATGTCAGCTCATCCATGTAATATGATCTCTTTCTTTACCCGAAGGGAGAAAGCGACTTGACGTACATACCCATAAAAAAGCCCTTTTTTTGACCGCTTGCAGGAATGTTCGGTGGCGGGCCTGGAAGAATGTTGGGGGGACGCTGGTAAATAAGTAAAAAGTTCGTGGCTTCGTAGGGGTCGGGCCACACCAACTTACCACCTACGTCTGCAATCACCGGCAAGGGATCACCCCTTGCAGGTGACAACTATTCTGAGACTGGGGGGTTTTCCAGCAAATACGGCTTGTGCGAGTGTTGTCTTCCCGGATTG
>JAWLEX010000189.1:0-4417 GCA_041685835.1 Desulfatiglandales bacterium | reverse complement strand
AGAGAAGATCCTTCTTTTTCTCCTGAAATTCCTGCTTTTCGATCTCTCCGCGGGCATATCTTTCCTCAAGGATATGGAGCGCCCTGGAAGTGGAAGAACTCCGTCCGCCAGGGGCTTCCCTGGTGCTTTGCACAAGCCACTTGATGAGGATAATCAGCCCCACGACAACGAGAACCCAAATCACGAGCATGAAGATGCCTCCGAACCAGCCCATTCCCCAGCCATCCATCATTCCATGTTGCCATCCGCCGTATCTCTGGGCAAAGGCGGAACTGGCGGAGAAAATCAGTGAAAGGCACAAGCCGGCCGACGGTAGAAAGTTTCCTCTTAGTCTCATAATGTCTTCTCCTTTTAACTGCGATATTGAGTCTGAGTCCCTGTGTCTTTATTTGTATAAAATAGTTCGTGCCCATCCAGAAACGCTTTTTGGGCACTGGCAAGTTTCGCCGCTGTGTCTATAAAGGGGATCACATATTTGGAGCCAAACAGCAAGGTGATTTCCATCCAGAAATGGTCTTTCTTTGCAAATGCGACGTCGGCCCGTGATGTTGGAGGTGGAAAACAGGGGGTCAATGTTTGAGAACCGGGCCGTCCCTGGTGTCGATCACCTCGACACCCATGTCCCGGAGCTTGTCGCGGATGCGGTCGGCCGTTTCCCAGTCCCGTGCCCGGCGTGCGGCCTCACGTTCGTCAAGCAGGGCCTGGACCTGCTCACCCGGTTTGTCGGGTTTCAGGTTCATCACCCCCAGAACCGAGTCGGCGGTCTCGAGCGCCTCCAGGACCTTGTCGCGGTCTTCAGGAGAGAGCCCGGCGCGGTCCATGACCCGGTTTATCCTGCGAATGAACTGGAACAGGGCTGCAAGGGCCTTGGCCACGTTCAGGTCGTCGTCCAGGGCGTCCAGTGAGCTCCTGCGCAGGTCATAGATGCGTTGGTCCATTTCAGGGTAGGAAGGGCCGTTCCGGCTGTTCATCAGCTTCTTGACGAAGGTGTCCAGCCTGGCCAGGGTCTTGCGGGCGGTCTCCAGCTTTCTCCAGGAGAAGGTGATGGGTTTGCGGTAGTGGTGGCTGATGAGCCAGTACCGGACGTCTCGTCCTGTAAATCCCTTTTCGAGGATCTCCCGAAGGGTGAGGTCGACCTGGGTCTCCTCCTCGCCCAGGACGCCGCTCTGCACAACCCCTTCATTGTGCAGCCAGTAGCGGGCCGGCGGTTTTCCGGTCGCCGCCCGGCTGATGGCGATGGTGTTCTCGTGGTGGGGAAAGAGAAGCTCGATCCCGCTGGCGTGGATGTCATAGGTGGGCCCCAGGTGTTTCAGGGCCATGGCCGGGCACTCCAGGTGCCAGCTCGGCCGGATGTTTCCCCACCGGGTCTCGTAAAAGAGACCGGCCTTGAGTTCCTGGAGAGTGGATCGCCTCAGGAGAGTGAAGTCTCTGGGATTGTCTTTTTCGTACTGCTCCAGATCGACGGTCTTGCCGAGTTGAATCTTGTCCAGGTCGATCCTGGAGAGGGCACCGTACTCCCGGAGCCTCGAGATGTCGAAATAGATGGATCGGAATTTTTCGTAGGCGTAGCCTTTATCGACGAGCTGTTCGGCCAGCCGGATCATCTCGTCCACATGTTCACTGGCCCGGGGGTAAAGGGTGGCCCGGCGGATGTTCAGCGCATCCATGTCCTCGAGGAATGCCTGAAAATACCTGTCGGTGTATTCCTTCAGGGAGACGTCCTCACCCAGGGCGCCCTGGATCGTGCGGTCGTCCAGGTCGGTGACATTCATCACAAGGCGCACCTCGTGCCGCCTCAGGGACAGATAGCGGTGGACCAGGTCCACGAACACCAAGCGCCGGCAGTGGCCCATGCGGATGTGCTCGCACATGGTGGGGCCGCAGGCATACATGGAGACCCGGTTCTCTTCCAGGGGAACAAACGGTTCCTTGGAACGGGACAGGGTGTTATAGAGCGTAAGCCGGGTCTTTTTCTTGTCTACGAACAAGGGCGTGCTCAGGTAGCGTTCTCCACCGTCCGGAAGAATGACCACGATCCGGCCGCCGTCCATTTCCGCCGACACCTTCAGGGCCACGGCAACGGCCGCCCCCGAACTCATGCCGGCGAAGATCCCTTCCTCGCGAGCGAGGCGTCGCGTTACCTCGTATGCCTCCTCGTCATCGATGTTGATGATCCGGTGCGCCCTTTTCTTTTCGAAGATGCCGGGCCGGTAGGACTCCTTCATGTTTTTCAGCCCCTGGAGCTTGTGCCCCATGTAAGGCTCCACACCTATGATTTCCACCTCCGGATCGAGTTCTTGAAAGCGCCGGGAAAGCCCCATGAGCGTTCCTGTTGTGCCCATGGAAGCCACGACCTTGTTCAGTGATCCGCCGGTGTCCTTCCATATTTCCATTGAGGTGTAGTGGTAGTGCGACTTCCAGTTGGACGGGTTGTTGAACTGGTCCGCAAGCCAGTACTTGTCCGGCTCCTTCCGTGCCAGACTGTAAACGTATTCTATGGCCCCGTCGGTTGAGAGGTGCTCCGGGGTGAATTCCAGGTCCGCACCCATGGCCCCCAGGATCTTTTTTCTCTCCTCGCTCACGTTCTCCGACATCACGAGAAGGATGCGGTATCCTTTGACCGCAGCCACCAGGGCCAGGCCGATTCCGGTGTTCCCGCTGGTGGCCTCGAGAATGATCTTGCCCGGGTACAGGTCCCCGGTCTTTTCCGCGTCTTCTATCATGAAAAGGGCGGCGCGGTCCTTTACAGACCCGCCGGGGTTGAAGGATTCCAGCTTGGCAAGGATCTGCACGCCGGGGTTCGGGTTGAGCCTCTTAATCGGAACCATGGGAGTCCGGCCGATTTGATCGAGGATGTTGCCACGCAACTGAGTCATAAAAATCGTCTCCGATGGGCCGCCCACGCCAAGCGGGCGGTGGTTGCCGCAAAGAGACGTTTTATAGCCGATAACCCCTGTCACTGCAATGCTAAATGAGGACGGGGCACGGTTCCCGACCCTGCACACTCACAGTCACCGTCACAGACACAGAAACGAGCTTGTTGCGCTCGAAGGGAAACGATGGTAAGGATACGCCGATGTCGGCGGGCAACCTGCAAAGATGAGCCTCGGACCGGCTTCAAATGGACAGGGAGGAGTGTAAAGCCCATGAACATCCTGGTGACCGGAGGGGCGGGGTTTATCGGTTCACACGTAGCGGAAGGGTACCTTCAACAGGGTCACAGGGTGGCCGTGGTGGACGACCTTTCAACCGGAAGCCGGGACAACCTTCCCGAAGGGGTCCTGTTCTACCATGAAGACATCCGGTCCAGGGAAATTGAGCGCATCTTTAAGTACGAGCGCCCCGCTGTTCTCAATCACCACGCGGCCCAGGCAAACGTCCCGATATCCGTTTCCGACCCTGTCCGTGATGCGGACATAAACATCGGCGGGTTCCTCAACCTCCTGGAGACGGCCGTCCGTCAAGGCGTGAGCAAGATTATCTTTATTTCTTCCGGAGGGGCCGTTTACGGGGAGGCCGCGGAGTATCCCACGACCGAGGCCTGTACTCCGCAGCCCCTTTCCCCGTATGCCGTTGCCAAGTACGCATCCGAGCATTACCTGGGGTTCTACCGGCGCCAATATGGAATGGATTTCACCGTGCTCCGCTACGCCAATATCTACGGGCCCAGGCAGGTCCCCCACGGCGAGGCGGGCGTGGTGGCGATTTTCATGAACAACCTCCTGAGTGGGCGGCCCTCCGTGCTCAATCACTTTCCTGATGACCAAGACGGCATGGTGCGTGATTACACTTACGTAGGGGATGTGGTCGAGGCCAACCTGTCGGCCCTGGAGCGCGGGGGCGGGGAAGTTCTCAATATCGGTACAGGTGTGGGTACAAAGACCGCAGAACTCTACCGGCTGGTTTTCGAAACTGCGCGGTCCATGCGCCCGACGATTCCGGACAGCCTTGACCTGCTCGAACCCCGTGCCGCCAGACCTGGAGATATCATGCGAAGCTGCCTGCGCGTGGAACGGGCGGCCCGGGTCCTGGGGTGGCGGCCCGGGACCTCCCTGAACAAAGGAATCCATAAAACCCTTCAATGGCGAACCGGCCAATCCTATTGATTCTCCAAAAATTTTCCTCAAACCCCTTGACATCGGCAATCCGGGAATTATTTTCTTCACGTTTTAAGCGAAAGGGACACGGCCCCTTTTATATTGACTGCGGCCCTTGACTTCCGGTCGCACCCTATCTCATGCCACGAGCCGGCGGCACTCAACGAGGGGTTAAACTCGTTTAGGCCACCGTTCAATATTTCGTTGAGAAGGAGCACCTTCTCAATGGATAAATAATAATTAATAATTAGACTAGAATGGGAGGTAAAAGGGAGCATGAAGATTAAACCATTGCATGATCGTGTCATTGTTCAGCGAAT
>JAWLEX010000054.1:0-19721 GCA_041685835.1 Desulfatiglandales bacterium | reverse complement strand
GCTGTCCAGCCTGATCTCCTCCTCGGAGAGGCGGGCAAGACGGCAGAGGGTCCTCATATAGATCTTCCGGCGGCCGTTCTCAAAGTCATAATAGATCACAGGATGGTTGCGGGCCGCCACCTCGGTGGAGACATGCATGAAAAAGGCGGACTTTCCCGCCTTTGGCTGGCCCCCCATGATATTTATGCCGCGAATCCCGTTAAGACTCCGGTCCATTGCAGGAAAGCCCGTGGGAAGCCCCAGGAGGGTCTTGCCGCGCTCCTGCTCCATGTGCCTTATAAAGAGCCTCTCCTCCCGTGCCGGAGAGGAGAAGGGGGAAAAGGACTCGGCGCTCCGGACCATGGCCTTTACCGCCTCTTTGAGCCTCTCACCCTTGTCCCGGGCCAGGTCGACCAGGTTGTAGCCACGATCCGTGTCCCTGGGCCAACGCAGGATCCGAGCCTTGAACCCGATACGCGTTGCCAGGTCCCGGGCGGCGAGCTGGGCCTCGGGGCTGTTCTGCACCAAGATGATCACGTGCCTGAGCCCTGCCAGCCGGTCCCTCCCGAGGACATCCAGGTCCTGGTAGGAGGGGACCGCGATTCCGGGGTAGCCCAGCTCTCTCAGCACGAGGAGATTGTTCTCGCCTTCCGTCACGAACAGGGCCCCGCCTTCGCATCGCCCGATTTCCCGGACGTTGAAAACCCTGAACTGAGAATCGAAAAATCGTTCGTCCCCGTGCCAGAAACAGTCCTCCTCCCTTTCGGGCAGGACGCACCGGGCGGCGTATGCGTTTCCATCTTCCTGTATATAGGGGTAGACCAGGTACCGCCCGTTGTAACCGATCTGCATCTCGGACAGGACACTTCCGGAAACACCCAGCTCCCTGAAAAATTCGAACTGGGGTTCGCCCATGAGGTTTGTAAACCGCTTTATTTCCGGGTTAAGGTTCTTGGATGGAAAAGCGACGTCATGAACGAACGGCTCGCGCTCCGGATCATAGCCGGGAGCCTCCTCGGGATCCAGGCCGGTGAGCCCGGCGAAACGGGCGGCGAACCCGCCCGGTGTGCACGGATTGCTGCACCGGAAATATCCGGTGAACAGGCCGGCCGGGTCCAGGGCCACAGAGATACGCCCGGACACGCCCTTATCCCGGCGGGCACAGATGGGGCACGGGGCCTGTATTTCTTGTTCATTGACCACGGCCCCGGGCAGGTGCTTCAGATAAAACTCGCGTATCGCCTCTGTTCGATCCATGAGATCCCCCTTGAAGCGCAAGGTTTGGTTCCTACATATAACACAGGCGGCTGCATGGGAAAAGGCCCTCCGGCAGCGGGTATGACGCCGTGAAAACCCTCATCGTCCGCATCTCACCGACCGGATGTCGGCCTTTAAGGTGTTTAGGTGGTCTTAAGGCATTGCTTTTCATAAGCAGGGGTGACCGGGACACGGGTCATGTGCGTTTGAAGTTTTCCCCGTTCTCTGATAGACATCTAGACATCTCCAGGCGGGCTCGAATTCTTTCGGGTCCCGGGCGGTATTGACCATGGCTCAGGTCATGCAGGGTTCGCTGAAACCTTTTTCCGACTTCGAACTCAATAATTTAATGTGGAAAAAATTCATGGGTCGCAGATACAGACCACAGGCACAGATCACAGACACGCCTCATATGCCATTAACCTGGTTTTTGATGACCGCTTGTTATTCTTGACCTCGCTTAAGCATGTTCGTTGCTTATATGAAACGCTGCCTTTTTATAATACTGCTATTGATGCTCGCGTGGTTCCCGTCCCCGGCGCACGCATCGGATCAGACCGCGGTCCAGGTGGAGGTGATCCATTCGCAGGACCGGTATCCGGCAGGGGCCACCTACCCCATTCGCCTGCGGCTGCGCATCCCGGACGAATGGTACATCTATGGACCAGGTGAGAATAAGCCCGGTTCGCCACTGCATCCCACAAGACTGTTTTTTGGGGAGGTCCCGGGAGTAACGGTCCGCGACATACGGTTTCCCGAACCCGAAGCCGTGGAAATGCCCTTTCAAGAGGAACCGCTTCTTTTGTTCGAGGGGACAGTGCCGGTCCGGATCAGCTTGGACGTGGACCTGGACGCCCTTGCCGGACCGCGTGTTATCGAGGGGGAACTGTCCTATCAGGCATGCACCAAAACAGCATGCATGCCCCCGGGCACAACCCCCATCAAAGTGAGCCTGGACGTGATCTCGCCGGGCGCCGGGGGATCCGTTGAACAGGGGGAAATAATTCAATCCTCTCTGTCCGTGCCGTCCGACCCGGGACCGTCTTCAGGGTCCCGGGCCGGCCCGGGAATCCTGCTCACCCTCGCGGCGCTGTTCCTGGGGGGACTTGCCCTGAACCTCACCCCCTGCATTTATCCCTTGATCCCCATCACTGTCTCCTATTTCGGGGGGGCCACCACCCCATCCCGGGGACGCACCCTGGCCCACGGGGGGCTCTACCTTTTCGGCCTGGCCTTCACCAACTCGGCCCTGGGCGTGGCCGCGGCCCTGTCCGGAGGGATGCTCGGGGCCGTTCTCCAAAGCCCGTGGGTACTGGTTTTCGTGGCCGCCGTGCTCCTGGCCATGGGGCTCAGCTTTTTCGGTCTTTGGGAACTCCGCCCGCCGGCCGCACTCAACCGGATCGCATCCCGGCAGGTGAGCGGGTATTTGGGATCGGCTTTTATGGGAATCACCCTGGGAGTGGTGGCCGCCCCCTGCATCGGGCCGTTCATCCTGGGGCTTTTGGCTTATGTGGGACAGAGGGGCGACCCGTTAATCGGGTTCGTCTACTTTTTTGTGCTGAGTCTGGGCATGGGGCTCCCTCTGGCCCTTTTGGGGATCTTCTCCGGGGCCATTGAGCGGCTCCCCGGGTCGGGGGACTGGATGGTCTGGGTGAGAAAGGTCATGGGCTGGGTCCTGGTTGGAATGGCGGGTTACATGATCCTCCCCCTGCTTCCCGAAAGCATTTCCGGGGCACTGCTTGCAGCCCTCCTGGCCGCAGCCGCAGGCGTGCACCTGGGCTGGATCGAGCGGACCGGGCGATCGAGCCCGCGGTTTCTGAGGTTCCGCAGAGCCGCCGGCCTGCTTCTGTTCGCGGCCGCTGGACTGGTTTTTTTCCTGCAAGCGGGGGATCAGCGTGAGCCCGTCTCCTGGACGCCTTACAGCCCGGGCATGCTCGAAGAGGCGGCGGCTGAAGGCAGACCCGTGATCCTGGATTTTTCGGCGGACTGGTGCATGCCCTGCCGGGAGATGGACGAGCGGGTCTTCACCGACCCCCGGATCATCGAGGCCACCCGGCGGTTCACAACGATCCGGGTGGACCTCACCCACCGGCACCCCGAGCATGAGGGCGTGAGGCAGCGTTTTTATGTGCGGGGCGTGCCCACGGTAGTCTTTCTCGACCACCGGGGGCGCGAAATCCGCACCCTGAGGGTGGAGTCCTATGTAGGGCCATCCGTTTTCCTGAACCGCATGGAACGGGCAATGGAAGCACCCACCGGCCCGGCAAAAACCGGGCCCTCCGCCTTACAGCCCTTCAAGGACACTCCTCACGAGGCCCCGTTGGGCCGGGCCGGCCGAAAATACGTATTCTCAGGATAAAAAGGATACCGAAAGGCTGCGGGTTACCATCGAATGAGTGCGGCGCCCCAGGTGAGCCCCCCGCCGAAAACGGGCATGCACACGATATGTCCCGGCTTGATGCTCCCGTCGCGGACCGCCTCATCCAGGGCGATGGCGCAGGAGGCCGAGGAGATGTTCCCGTACTTGTGGAGCGTCAGGTAGAATCGCTCCATGGGTATGCCCAGGCTCCTGCTCATGGACTGAAACATGCGAAGGTTCGCCTGGTGGGGAATGATCCAGTCGATCTCCTTTGTGGGCAAGCCGTTAAAGGAGGCCGCTTCCTTGACGGACTCGATGAAGTGGCGCACGGCCACGCGAAAGCTCGCGTTGGCCTCGATCATATTCAGGGTGTGAAGCTTCTTGTCCACGCTCTCGTGGGAAATCGGCGTGGTCCTGGACCCGCCGCCGGGCATGAGGAGATCCCGGCCGTTAAAGCCGTCGGTGTGAATGTGAGTGGAAAGGAGTTCCGGCCCTTGATCCCCGAGGGAGAGCACGGCGGCCCCGGCCCCGTCCCCCCAGAGGATACAGGTCTTTCGATCGGTCCAGTCCAGGGTGCGGGTCATGACCTCTGCCCCCACCACGAGCACGATGCGGGCCGCGCCCGTCTTAAGGTACTGGGACGCCACGTTCAGGCTGAAGATGAACCCGGAGCAGGCGGCTGTGACGTCAAAGGTCACTGCCTGGGGGGCGTCCAGCTTGGCCTGAAGCCAGTTTGCCGCCGACGGGCAGCAGGTGTCGGGGGTGATGGTACCCACGATGATGAGGTCGGGATCCTGCGGCGTCAGCCCGGCGGCCTCCAGTGCCTTCAGGCTTGCCTCGCGGGCCAGGTCCGCGGTGGTCACATCCGGCTCCGCGATGCGGCGCTCTTTAACACCGGTCCGTTGGACGACCCACTCGTCCGTCGTGTCCAGACCCATTTTCTGAAGATCGAAGTTGGTCAATCTCTTGGGCGGCACGTAGGAGCCCGTACCTAGAATCCGTATCGATGCCATAAATCTCCTAGTCTTCCTCCACCGCTATTCCCAGTGCCTTTTCCTTTTCCGCAACGAGCAGCCGCGTCTTTATGACCGTGTCCGGGATCAGGCTCATGGAATCGATCCCGCACTCCACCAGGAACTCGGCAAAGTCCGGAAAGTCGCTCGGGGCCTGCCCGCAGATACCGATCTTCCTGCCTTTGTCCCTTGCAATGTCGATCACCTGCTTCACCAGACGCTTCACCGTTGTGGACCGCTCGTCGTAGATGTGCGAGACCAGAGACGAATCCCGGTCAAGACCCAGTGCAAGCTGCGTCAGGTCGTTCGAACCGATTGAAAAACCATCGAAGATCTCCGCAAACTCGTCCGCGCAGATCACATTGCTGGGAATCTCGCACATTACGTACAGCTCCAGGCCGTCCTCCCCCTGAACCAGGCCGAACTCCCGCATCACTTCCACCACCCGCCTGCCTTCATCGGGTGTCCGGCAGAACGGGACCATCACCTTGATGTTTGTCAGCCCCACCTCGCTTCGAGACTTCCTCAGCGCGAGACATTCCAGCTCGAAGGCGCGCTTGAACTTGTCGTCATAATAGCGCGACGCACCCCGCCACCCGATCATGGGATTGCTCTCCTTGGGCTCGTAAAGAAAACCGCCGAGCAGGTTCTCGTACTCGTTGCTCTTGAAGTCAGAAAGCCTCACGATCACGTCGTTGGGGTAGTAACCCGATGCAATCCGGCACACCCCCTCGGCCAGCTTGTCCACGAAAAAGCCCTTCTTGTCCTCATAAACCGAAGTGATCTCGTCGATCTTGTACATCACGCCCGCGATCCGCTGGTCGTCCTTGGCCCGCTTCTTCAGGTCGTGGTAGTCTAAAAGCGCCAGGGGGTGGATCCCGATGTGCGAGTTGATTATGAACTCCTCCCGGGCAAGCCCTACACCGTCGTTGGGAATCATGGCCTGGCTGAACGACTTCTCAGGAATGCCGACATTCATCATGATCTTGGTCCGTGTGGGGGGGAGACCCTCCAGGTCGACCGTCTCCACATCGTACTTCAGAAAACCCTCGTATACAAAACCCGTTTCTCCCTCGCAGCACGATACGGTCACCTCCCGGCCCGACTTGATGACCTCGTCCGCATCGCCCGTACCTATCACGCACGGTATGCCGAGCTCCCTCGAAACTATGGCCGCGTGACACGTCCGGCCGCCCTTGTTGGTGATAATGGCCCCGGCGATCTTCATGATCGGCTCCCAGTCCGGGTCCGTCATATTCGTCACCAGCACCTCTCCCTTCTTGAAGCGGCTGATATCCGCCGCGGTCTCGATCACGTTCGCCAAGCCATGTCCCACCTTCGTACCCACCGCCGTCCCGGTCGTAAGGATCTCTCCATGCTCCCTCAGGTGGTAGCTCTCGTAACGATTCCCCGTATCCTTGCCGGAGTGAATCGTCTCAGGACGGGCCTGAACAATGAACAGCCTGCCCGTCCCCACCGTCTCTCCGTCCCCGTCCTTGGCCCACTCGATGTCCATGGGCTTGAGATAACCGGCTTCCTCGCTGTAGTGGTCCTCGATCAGGCACGCCCATTCGGCCAGCTGAAGGATCTCATCATCCTCCAAGACGTACCGGTGCCGTTCCGTCAGCGTGGTCGCCACGTTCTTGACCGTGGCGTCGTCCTCCGCCGAGTACACCATCTTGATGTCCCGATCCCCGGCCTTACGGCTGATGATGGCCCGCTTTCCTTCGCGGAGCGTCGGCTTGAAAACATAGTACTCGTCCGGGTTAACGATCCCCTGAACCACGTTCTCGCCGAGTCCGTATGCCCCTGTGATGAAAACCACGTCCTTGAATCCCGTCTCCGTGTCGATGGAAAAGATCACTCCCGAGTACGCAGAATCGCTCCGGACCATCTTCTGCACGGCAATGGACAAGGACACGTCAAACTGGTCAAAGCCCTTGTCGTGACGGTAAGAGATCGCACGGTTGGTGAACAGCGACGCAAAGCACTTCCGGCACGCGTCCAGGACACGAAGGCGCCCCCGTATGTTCAGGTAGGTGTCCTGCTGGCCTGCAAAAGAGGCGTCCGGCAGGTCCTCCGCAGTCGCCGAGCTGCGGATGGCCACGTCCAGATCGTCCAGCCCCTCCCGGCCGAACTCCTTGGCCAGCTCGCCGTAGGCCTTGTAAATGGCCTGCGTCAGATCCGGAGGAAACTCAGCGTGCCGGATAATATCTCGAACCTCCCGGCCCTTGCGCATGAGATTGCTCATGTCCGACGTGTCCAGATCTTTGAGGGTCTTCTTGATCTCCTCCTCGATCCCGGCGTACTTCAGAAAGTAGCGGTACGCGTACGCCGTTATGGCAAACCCGTTCGGCACGTTGATGCCCTTCTTATCCAGCTTCTGGAACATCTCACCCAGGCTGGCGTTCTTGCCGCCGACCATGGGAACATCACGAATTCCGATCTCGCGAAACCAGAGAATGAAGTTCTTGCTCTTGTCCGCCGCCATGACGATCTCCCCGGGCTCACGGCCCCGCTGTTGTATCCGGGCCGCGGGATGGTTGCGGCCCGAATATGCTCATGATTCCAAAGGGCTATAATTTTTCGAAAATTTATCACCAAACCCGCGGGTTGTCAATTCACAAAAGATTCCGTATCATTCGGCATCGGCCGGCCTGTCAGGCTTTTGCCGTGAAAATGCGCATCGCCACATGATCAACCAGAGACTTATGCGGAACCGATAAGGAGGAACACTCATCGTGGACAAGGAACAAGAGACGCGACCCGCCCTGCTCATCATCGACATGGTCCGGGACAACTTTGACGAGGCGCACAACCTGCCCATCACCCCACTGGCAAAGGAGATCATCGGCCCGCTCAACCACCTGAGCCGGGAGTTCCGGAAGAACGGCTGGCCTGTGGTCTTTGCCACGGATGCCTTCGGCCGAAACGACTTTATCTTCACGGGCCGCATGTCCCCCCACTCCCTTGCCGGCACTCCCGGGGCCGAGGTGGTGGATGATCTGGAGCGCATTGAAGATGATCTCTGGCTCCCCAAACCTCGCTTCAGCGCCTTCTTTCGAACGAACCTGGACCGATGGCTGCACGAGCGGGGGGTGGGGCTCTGCGCGGTGGGAGGGATCGCCACCAACTTCTGCGTGCTGACCACGGTCATGGATGCGATTTGCTGCGATTTTCGAGCGGTATTCCTGGAGGACGGCTGTGCCGCCGCATCTCGGGAACTCCACGAAAAAACCCTTGGGCTTTACCGGCGAAACCCTCTTTATCCACTGCTTCGGGTCATGAGCTCCACTGACCTGCTCGAGGAATGCGCAAAGGAAGGACGTTGAGGACGTTGTGAAAGGCAAGGTCTCCATGCCGAGCGCGGTTTTTCCGGCGCGACGGGCGGTGGCGCTATATCATCCTGGCCGGGACCGCACTGCTTACACCCCTTTTGGCCTTTGCCTCGACATCCCGGCACATACTCACTCTGGAGTCCATCATTTGCCGGACTCAGTTCCTGCTGCTCATCACCACACTGCTCCTCGAAAGGCACCGTTTTATGGACCTGGCCTGGGATTTGGGGAGAGATAAAGAAAATAAATCAGGGGGCATTTTGTAACAACTTATTCTTTATGTGTCATTTTTACACAGCCACAGAACAGGAAAACTTCTACCGACCTTAGCTCGTGCGTTTTTTCCTTGACAATCATCCAATGGTTGTCATAGCTTTTTTGAGGATTTTTAGGGTCTTGTGCGTTTTTTCCAACGGCGGGCAAGGGCTCCTGCAGCCGCCGAACCACCTTCCGGCTATAATTCAAAACAGAAAACCATCTGGAGTGGAGGCATCATGAACCTGTACTGCGTGGTCCGACCGGCCGTTCTCCTGATTTCGCTGGCAGCCCTGCTGCTCTTCGTAACTCCTGCAGCCGCCCAAACCCAAACTGCAACTGCGGAAGGCACAGGACTGACCAGGAGCGCCAGTTCCGACGAGTATGACAACAACGCCCTTAAAAAGCTCAGGGAAATGAGCCCGGAAGAGGTGGATGAACTGGACAAGAAGCTCGCCAAGGCCCTCACCCTCTTCTATGACCGCGAGTACGTCCGGGCCCTCCCCATCTTTCAGGAAGTAGCCGACACCGTCGAGACCATGGACGTGGCCTTCTGGCTGGGGTCCTGCGCCGCCAAGGCCGGCGAGGCCGAACTGGCCATTGAGAAGTTCCAGGGAATGCTGGCTGTGGACCCCGAACTCCACCGCGTGCGGCTGGAACTGGCCACGGTCTACTACAGCCTGGGGCGGCATGCGGATGCCCGGCGGGAACTGAACACCGTGCTGGAAGCCAAACCTCCGGAACCCGTACGCGAGAACATGCAAAAACTCCTGGCCTCCATTGACGCCAAGACCCGCAAGGTGTACCCGAATCTCCGTGTTTCACTGGGGATTCAAAATGACACCAACGTCAGTGCCGGCCCGGACAAGGAGGTTGTCATCGTTCCGGGAGGCGGGGTTATCGGTCCTCTCGAAGAGACGCAGAAGGAGGTGAAGGATTACGTAGGGGTGATAACCATGGCCGGAAACGTGCTCTACGACATAGGGGAGCGCAGAGGCCTGATGTGGAACACCACCGGCACCTTTTACAACACGCACAACTCCGAACACTACAAGTTTGACTTCCTCCACTGGCGTTTGACCACCGGCCCGTGGTGGGTCGGCCGGAACATCATATTCAAGCTCCCCTTCGGTTACGCCGAGAACATTTACGAGCACGAGCACCTGTTCGACACCTGGGATATATCCCCGAGCTTTGAGTACTTCGTGACGCCCAAAGTCGGCCTCAAGGGGGCCTTCAGCTACATCCGAGACACCTACAAATGGCGGGATTTTCCAGACGACAGGACCGGCGAGGACGCCATCAAGCGAGTCGTGGAGGGCGGCGTAAACCTGTACCTGAACCAACGCCGGGACACTCTATCGTTCAGCGTGGGTCACGAGGACAGCAATGCCAAGGACCCGCGTTTCGGGTATGACGCTTTCTTCTGGACCGCTTCCTATTTCAAGCGATTCTACATGTTCGACTGGGATATGGAGTTCTACGCCCGCTACAGGTACACCCTGAGGCAATACAAAGCGGCGGCGCTCCTCTGGCCTGTGAATGAGCATCGAAAGGACAAGCGGCATAACTTCTATACGGTACTCAGCAGAAACTTTGCAAAACACTATTTCTCTTCCGTCTCACTGAACTACATTGACAACAATTCCACTGCGGGGCTGTATGACTTCGACAAAATGATTTACAATTTCACGGTGGGATTCAAGTTTTAAACCCTTTATCTCCCGCAGAGGCGCTGAGAGCGCTGAGTAATAACAGAATGCCCTGCGGCAAAAGAGACCTGTTGCATGATTGTCATTTTTTGGGAGCCACGGCGGGGATTTGCCGGATCCCGGCAACAGGCGGTGTGCGATCATGAAAAACCGGCCTTTATCATATCTCCTTATGGCAGCGATGTTCCTTGTGGTCCCCGGGGCCTTCGGGCCGGCCTGGGCCGATCCCACCCCGCTCGAGTTTCTGAAGGCCCGGGAGCGGGCCAAACGCGACGCCGAGGGAGAGGTTTACCTGGGCAAGGTGCTCACGATCCGCTACGGGCCCAACGCTGTGAATGCCCCGGACGACTATCACCCATATCTCCTGGAACTTACGGACGTGATCAAGACACCCCTTCGCTCAAACTATCGGCTGGTCCTCAAGGGGTACACCGACACCAGCGGAGACCGGGAAACCAACATGCGAATCAGCCGCAGCCGGGCCGAGGCACTGAGACAGGCCATCATCGAAAAATATTACATGGACGGCGATCGAATCACGGCCGAGGGTTACGGGCCGGCTGACCCGGTTGCATCCAATGACTCGGAAGCAGGGCGAAGCCTTAACCGCCGGGTCGAAATACATGTCTACGGTGACATAACCGAGGCCGTCCGCTTCGTGACTCCATAATCTTTTTCTCCCGCAAAGACGCCGGGAGCGCCGAGAAAAAACAGACAGAGAGCGGGCTTTTTGCATAACCATCAGCCATGATTGATAATTGTGGAGGTAAACTATGAGACGTCACCCCGTGAGTTTTCTCGTTATCACCCTGGTTCTTTGCCTTGTATGCCTCATGGCTGTATGTTCTCCGGTCACTGCCAGGCAGTCCTCGGCGGCAGTATCGCCCGATGCCCTGCCGGAAGACATGCGGGACCTTCAAATCCAGGAAAACTACATTCCTGCGTCCTTCAAGACCGTGGGCACCATACACTCTCTTCAGGGAAACGTGGTGGTCGTTCACCGGGCCGACAGACAGGCATACCTGGGGAGCGAAGGCGATACCATTCACGAGAATGACGAGTTCTACACCCTGCCCGGCTCCAGGTGCCGGCTGAGGTTCGTCAATGAGGACGTGGTCAGCCTTGCGCCCGAGACCCTGTTCAGCGTGGACTCATACACCTCCCAGGAAGACAAAGGGGAGAAGACCTCCCTCTTCAGCATGGCAAAGGGCAAGGCCATGTTCTACGCCATGCGGCTCTTCAAGTTCAAGCAGGCACGATTCCGGGTCAAGACCCCCACCGCGGTCATGGGCGTTCGAGGGACCAAGTTCGGGGCGCATGTGTACTGGATGGACGAGAAGACAGCGGACAGCCGTGGTGTTCAGGTTGCCGGCAGCGGTAGGTCCATTGGACCCTACCTTGCCCAGGCCGGCGGCGGGAACGGCACATCGGTCACCGTTGCCGCGGTCTATGACGGGTATGTGGACGTAAACGGTGTGACCCTGGGCCCGGGGCAGTACTACAACTCCTACACCGGGACCGTGGGATACGATTCGAAGGTGCTTGGCGGGATCGAGGGTGATACCAGCGGCGACAAAGGTGATGACGGGGAAGGCGAGGGTGAAGGTTATGAGGGTGAAGGTCACGGCGACATTGGCGACCTGGTAGACACCGCGACCGACGTCACGAGCACCCAGACCGGCGCTGATACAGAGGAGGCGTTTTCGGTCCCGGAAGGTGATGAGCACGAATTTACGGAATCTTATATACCTGATCAAATGCAGTGATGATAGGCTGCGACTGGGTTATAGGGGCGGTTATGAGGGGTCTGTTGGAGCCGCAGGCGTCTTTGGAGGAAAGCGTCAATAACCCCTCTGAGGGCGGCATGGAACATGCCGCCCTGACAGCTGTCTTTCGGCGGTGTACCGGCCTTTGATTCGGCCTAACCCTTCCTCTCCTCAAGGTCCTTCATACGACGCTGAATGCGCTCCTCGATCCCCCGGTTGGTGGGGGTGTAGAACTCACGCCTCTTGAGGCCCTCGGGGAGGTACTCCTGCCTCACCCACCCCTTAGGATCATCGTGAGGGTAGCGGTAGCCCCGGCCGTAGCCCGCCTGCTTCATGAGCCTTGTGGGTGCGTTTCTAATGTGCAGTGGTACGGGCAATGCACCGGTATCGCTGATCTCTGCCTTGACCGCCTTTTCAGCCATGTAAAGGGCGTTGCTCTTGGGGGCCGATGCGAGGTACACCGCGGCCTGGGCCAGGGCAAGCTCGGCTTCCGGCGGGCCTATCTTCTCCCAGGCCTCAAAGGATGCAAGAGCCGTCTTGAGGGCGTTGGGATCGGCCATACCCACGTCTTCACACGCACAACGGATCATCCGCCTTGCAATGAACAGGGGGTCCTCCCCGGCCTCCAGCATCCTGTACAGCCAGTACAGGGAGGCCTGGGCGTCGCTGCCCCGAAGGCTCTTGTGAAACGCGGAGATCAGGTTGTAGTGCTCCTCCCCGTCCTTGTCATGGGAGAGGGCCTTTCGATTCAGTGCCCGTTCCACCTCGGCCAGGCCCACTATTATTGCGCCCTCCCCCGAGTCAAGGGTGTCAAGGATTGCCAGTTCAAGGTTGTTCAGGGTCACGCGTGCATCCCCGCCCGAAACATTTATGATATGGGCGACCGCCTCAGGCGTGACCTCGGCTCCGAGGCCACCCAGGCCCGCATCCGTGTCTTTGAGCGCCCTGTGAATAAGGGTTTCCAGGTCATCACGCTCGAGGGGATGAAGCATGAGGACCCGGGCCCTGGAGAGCAGCGGCGATATCACCTCAAAGGAGGGGTTCTGGGTGGTCGCCCCTATGAGCACGATACGGCCGCTCTCCACATGGGGCAGGAACCCGTCCTGTTGGGCCTTGTTGAACCTGTGGATTTCGTCTACAAACAGGACAGTGGGCCTGTGATCCTTAAGGAAAGTGTCTCCTGCCTCGGCGATAATCTCCCGCACGTCCTTGAGCCCGGAAGTGACCGCGGACAGGGCCCTGAACGGGGCCCCGGACTCCCGGGCCATGAGCCTTGCAAGGGTGGTCTTGCCGGTCCCGGGCGGGCCCCACAGAATCATGGAAAACAAACGCCCCCCGTGCAGCGCCCGGACGAGGGGCGCGCCCGGGCCGACCAGGTGACGCTGGCCCACCATGTCCTCCACCCTTTGAGGACGCATGCGCTCGGCCAAGGGTACGCGGGATGTTTCCGGGCTTTCAGTCATGTTCTTACAGCTCCATGACGGCCTGTCGCCAAAATTTCTTGTTTTTTTGTGACAGGCTTTCAGGAGTATGGGACTAATTTGACCTTTCCGTATGCATGGCAACGAATCACAGCCGCTAGCTTATACTTTTTCCTTCGCTTTCTTCGTGTCCTTCGTGGTGAATTATTGACTATTTTATCACGAACCACGGTTTTCGGCGCGGTTCAAGCCGTCATAAACAGCCGGATGACCCTGCTCTGGAACTCCTCCATCACAAGGGGCTTAGCCACCACCAGGTCAAAGGGCCAATTACCGCCCTGGTGCGGGTTCCAGGCCGGGGTCCCGTTATCCGCAATCAGGACCAAAGGCACATGACCATCGCCGGCCTTGATCTTTCGGCACAGGGACAAGGCCTGCGTGTGGCCCCGGCCCCTGCTCTCCAGGATGATACCGCCGTAGGTTTGCGGCTGAAACCGTGCCAGACCTTCGGTCCTGCTCGATGCCGTCACCACATGCCAGCCACGGGCAGTGAACAGCCGATCCAGGAGTTCTCGAAGGGCCTGGTTCACGGCGATCACCAGGACCCTTTCGGGCCTCCGGGATCGGCCCGGCCGCCCCCCGGCTGATGGAACATCGGGGGAGGCCGCAGGAATCAGCACACGGAGCTCCGTACCCAGACCCTTTTCGCTCGTGACCTCGATTTTTCCCCCGTGCCTTCGAATCACAGCATAGGCCACACTCAGCCCCAACCCCGAGGCCTTTGCGCCTCTTGTGGTGAAATAGGGATCGAAAATGCGATCCATGACCTGCTCGGGAACCCCCGCGCCGTTGTCCATGATGGTGAGGTGCGCCTGGCCTTCGAGTTCTTCGGATGTGATGTAGAGGTTTCCGCCTCCGGGCATGGCCTCGAGAGAGTTTCGAACAAGATGCGCGAGCACATCCCGAAGCTCCTCGGGGTTTCCCAGGATTCGGGAGCCGGATCGAAGGTAGGTCTTCACCTGGTACGGGGAAGGATCCTGCGCATCCCCTTCCACGGAGGACCTGCCGAGGGAGACCGCCTCCCTGACCACATCCTTCAGCTCGAACAGCCTTGATTCCGAGGGATCCATTCGGTCCCTTGCGATGGTGCTCAGCTGGTCCGTGGTCTCGACGGCTTCCCTGGCAACCGCGTCGATGGCCTGCAGCTCCGGGCCCACATCCTCACCGTCCACCGAAACCGCTTCACGCAACCGTTCAATCCTGTCCTGCAAGGCCTTGCAGTGCCGCCCCAGCCGTCCGGAAAGGGCCGAGGCCATGGTCAATACGGCCTCCATTTTCTTAAACCGGAGTCGGTTTTCCTCCCGCTCCCTGCGCTTGTCCATGGGCGTCAGGCTGACCACGAAGGCCCGATTCCTCCCCATCAGGATCTTCCGCACCCTCACCTCACAGAGAAAAGGCCGCCTGTCACGGGTCATGAGGACTGCCTCATACTGCTCGGGCACGGCCTTACGCGCGAGCCGCTTGGCATGTACCTCACGGACCCGGTCTCTGGAGTCCGGGGCCACTATCTCCAGGAAATCCCTGCCCAGGAGTTCGGCCGGTTCGTATCCGAGCTGCTCGCTCACGGTATTGTTGACATCCTCGATCCGGCCCTCCCGGACCACAACGACGACAGAGGGCACAGCATGGTAGACCTCTTCCCGGCCCCGCAACAAGAGGCGGCAGGCCTTGAGTTCGGTCTTTGCGGCGCGCAGCTCGTCCCGGATCTGCTGCTTTTCGGCCTTTAGATCCTCGATTCGCTTCTCAAAATCCGTGTTCACAACCGGTGCCATTGGATTGCAGGTCCTCCCTGGTCGGGAGCCTTGGGAGCGTCCCTGAAAGGGCTTGATGAGGGCAGTGAGATACCGTATCATACTCGCTCTTGATGAGACAACAGTTGACTGCTTAACATCCCAACGGCCAGAAAGAGGACCCCGTGCCCGCCCCAGACTCCTTCATTCACCTTCATGTCCACACCGAATTCAGCCTGCTGGACGGGGCCATCCGCATCCGGGAGCTTCATGAAAAAGCAGGGAAACTGGGAATGGAGGCCGTGTCCATCACGGACCACGGCAACATCTTCGGGGCGGTACAGCATTTTCAGGAGGCCAGGAAGAGCGGCATCAAGCCCATTCTAGGGTGCGAGGTCTACGTGGCACCGGGCAGCCGGAAGGAACGGTCCGCACCGGCTGACGGCCGGCCGTCCGCCTATCACCTGGTCCTTCTTGTCGTGAACGATGAGGGGTACCGGAACCTCAACCGCCTGGTGACCCTCGGCCACCTGGAGGGCTTCTACTATCATCCGCGCGTCGACCTCGAATGCCTGAGGGAATTCAACGAAGGCCTCATAGCTCTCTCGGCCTGTCTCAAGGGAATAGTACCATACCACCTGAGGCTGAACCGCGTGGAGGAGGCCCGTGAACGGGCCGTGGAACTTGCGCAAATTTTCGACAGGGACCGGTTTTACCTGGAAATTCAGGCAAATGAGATGCCCGAGCAGGTACGTTTGAACCGGGCGCTGAAAGAACTCGCACAAGACCTTTCCCTGCCGCTGGCGGCCACGAACGACTGCCACTACCTCCGCCGCGACGACGCAGAGGCCCACGACGCCCTCCTGTGTATCCAGACCGGAAAGAGCCTGGACGACCCCAACCGCATGCGCTTCTCCAATGACGAGTTCTTTTTCAAGTCCGGAGAGGAGATGTTGAAAAGCCTCGAAGGATACGAGGAGGCCCTGGGCAATACTGCTGATATCGGCCGACGGTGCGACTTTGAAATGGTCTTCGGTGAGTACAAGTACCCGGTGTTTCAGACCGGCAACGACCGGAACCTTGACGACATACTGATCCAGGAGTCCAACGAAGGGCTTAAGGAACGACTCCGTGAAAGGGTAGAACGGGAGGGTGCGCTTTCACCCGAGCTCGTAAGGGAGTACGAGGAGAGACTGGATTACGAGTTGGGGGTAATCACGAAAATGGGGTTCTCCGGTTACTTCCTGATCGTGGCCGATTTCATCTCCTACTCCCGCAGGAGTGAAATCCCGGTCGGCCCCGGCCGCGGATCCGCGGCCGGATCGCTGGTGGCCTACTGCCTCACCATAACCAATATCGATCCCATCAAGTACGGCCTCATCTTCGAACGATTTTTAAACCCCGAGCGGATCAGCATGCCGGACATCGACATAGACTTCTGCATCCACGGCCGTGAAGAGGTGATCCGTTACGTGGCGGACAAGTACGGGCACGAGAATGTAGGCCAGATCATAACCTTCGGGACCATGAAGGCCCGCGCGGCCATCCGGGACGTGGGCCGGACCCTGAGCATTCCTTATGGAGAGGTGGACCGAATCGCCAAGATGGTGCCCGAAGGCCCTAATGTCCGGCTGGAGGACGCCATCGAGGAGGAACCGGAACTCAAGAAGCTCACCCAGGGTGATGAACGGGAACAGAAGCTCCTGCGGATCTCCCTGTCACTGGAGGGTCTGAGCCGGCACGCATCGACCCATGCCTCGGGCGTGGTCATCTCCGACCGGCCCCTGGTGGAGTACCTGCCCCTCTACAAGGGGTCCCACGATGAGGTCATGACCCAGTTTCCCATGGATCAGATCGAGAAGCTGGGCCTTATCAAATTCGACTTTCTGGGCCTCAAGACCTTGACTGTGATCAAGCACGCACTGCGCCTGATAGAAAAGACCGCGAAGTGCAAGATCGACATCGAAAAAATCCCCCTCGACGATGAGGCCACATACAGGCTCTGCAGCGAAGGCCGCACCACCGGAGTCTTTCAGCTTGAAAGCTCCGGGATGAAGGAAATGCTTCGAAGCCTGCGCCCGGAGACCTTTGAGGACATGATCGCCCTGGTGGCCCTGTACCGTCCCGGCCCCTTGGGGAGCAACATGGTGGAGGACTTTATAAGCGGCAAGCACGGCCGCAAGAAGATCCACTACCTGCTCCCTCAGCTGGAGCCGATCCTCAAGGAGACTTACGGAGTCATCCTCTACCAGGAACAGGTGATGAAGATCGCCCAGGTGCTTGCCAGCTACACCATGGGAGAGGCGGACACGCTCCGGAAGGCCATCGGCAAGAAAAAGGCGGACGTGATGGCCAAGCAGCAGGAGCGATTCCTGGACGGGGCGGAGAGAAACGGTATTCCCAGGATCACGGCCGAACGGATCTTCGGGCTCATCGACAAGTTCGGGGGTTACGGCTTCAACAAGTCACACTCCGCAGCCTATGCCAGGATCGCCTACCAGACCGCCTACCTGAAGGCGCACTATCCGGTGCAGTTCATGGCCGCCCTGCTGACCCAGGACATGGGCAACCAGGACAAGACCATCAAGAACATCGCCGAGTGCCGTGACATGGGGATCCAGATCCTTCCTCCGGACGCAAACGAGAGCAAGGCGGACTTCACCGTGGTGGAGGAGAGCATCCGGTTCGGTTTGGCCGCTGTCAAGAACGTGGGCCTCAAGGCCGTGGAACTCCTGATCGAGGAAAGGGGGAAGAAAGGCCCTTACAAAGGCCTTTACGACTTCTGCTTCCGCGTGGATGGAAGCAGAGTAAACCGCAGGGTGCTCGAAGGGCTCATACAGTGCGGGGCCTTCGACTTCACCGGCCTCAACCGGGCCACCTTGTTCGCCTCCCTCGACGACGTGATCAGAACTTGCGGGAATCGGGCCGATCCAAACCAGCTCAACATGTTCGCCGCTCTCGCAGACGGCGCCGACACGGGCTTAGGGCCCATAGATCTCCCGCAACGGCCTGAGTGGGATTCCAGGGAAAAGCTGCGCCGGGAAAAGGAGGCCCTTGGCTTTTACATCACTGGACACCCTCTGGACCGGTTCAGGGCTGAGGTGGACCGATACGCCACCTGTGCCATACAGGACCTTTCCGCGCTCAACGACAGGGCGTCCGTAAAGGTGGCCGGGGTGGTGGAGAACCTCAAGATCAAGCGCACCAAGCGGGGGGACAAGATGGCCGTCCTCACACTGGAGGACCGGACAGGCTCCACTTCCGTGGTGGTTTTTCCGGATGTCTTCACCCAACACGGCTCCCTCCTCGCGGGCGAGGCCCCCGTTATGGTCTCAGGTACGGCGGAGGTGAATGAAAACGCCGCCAAGGTCCTGGCCCAGGAAATCGTTTCACTGGAGAACGTTCAGAGGCAGTCCGTGCGGACCGTCCAGCTCGACCTGGAGGGCGCCCGCGTAACGCAGGAGATGCTGGAAGACCTCTCCGACATACTCCAGCGTTATCCCGGAGAGTGCTCCGTTGAGTTTCGAGTGCACACTGAAAACGGCAAGGAGTTCTTCATTTCGGCCGGCAAACACTACCGGGTGTTTCCGTGCGACGAAATGATCGAAGAAATCGAGACCAAGACCGGGCAACAGGTGGTCTTCAAGCATGGAAAAACGGCTTAGAACGCTGGGGAGCCTGCACACAACCGGCTTTTCCGCACACCTTGACGAAGTGTCCCTGGCGAACGGGGAAATAAGCAAACGCATCCGGATAGATCACCCGGAGGCATCGGCTGTGGTCCCTCAACTGCCGGACGGCCGCATCATCATGGTCAGGCAGTATCGCTACGCCCTGGGCATGGAGACCCTGGAAATCCCGGCCGGCAAGGTGGACCCGGGGGAGGACGCCGAGACCTGCGCCCGCAGGGAACTGCTGGAAGAAACCGGGTTCGAGGCCGGCATGGTTCAGCCCATATACACCTACAACCCGGCCATCGGGTATTCCAATGAGCGTATCCATATCTTTATGGCACCCGGAGTGGAACACCGTTCCGACAAGACGGACGAGCGCGAGATCTCTTCGGTCGAGCTCATACCCCTTAACGAGATTCAGGAAATGATCCTGGACGGAAGGATACTGGACGGAAAGACCTTGATCGGCCTGGCCGTGTCGGGGCTTGTTTCTACTCGGCGGGCTCTCGATCCGGGGGATATATGAACTTGGGATCGATCTCGTAGGTCCAGGGCAGACCCCACCACTGCCACCCGTAATAGCGTCTATGCTTGTATCCGGGGATCTTGTTCCGCTTGGCGAGCTGCCGGTAGAACTTGTGGCGGTTGCTGTCCTCGAAAAAGGGGAACTCGGGGCCTTCAAAACCGTCCTCTAAAATAAAAACCTTCTGGAAACCGGCGCCGACAAGGTCCTTTGCCGCGGGTATGCTTCGCGTGCCGTCCCCCCGCCCCATGATCAGCAGGTTGTCCTCTTTCTTGAAGGCCTTTCCGATTTCCGCGACAAAGGCATCATTTTTCGCCGTAAGCCGGTATTGATGCTGCTCGTTTTCTTTCACGAACTCGTTGGTCAAGAACCGGTAGGGAAACAGGTAGGCATTGACGGGATGACCCACGAACTGGTACTCGGCCCTGGTCCTGACGTCGATCAGGTACGTGTCCGGAAGGGTATTGAGCATGTCGTAGGCCTCGATGCTCAGTATTTTTTTGGGTTCCTGGGCACAAACATCGCCCGGCAGGCCTAAAAGCCCACAGCCCGTGACCAGGCCCGCGAAGAAGAGAACGACCCATGTCTTGAATTCCGCTGGTTTCATCGCGCCGTTTTCCGATCTAGTGCCCAT
>JAWLEX010000053.1:0-19773 GCA_041685835.1 Desulfatiglandales bacterium | reverse complement strand
AGGAAGATATTCAGTCATCCCAAACCCAAGCAGTGGGTGATCCTCGACAAGGACGTTGTCGATGAGATGATTTTCCGAACCGAGAACCCCAGAAACCGTTTGATCCTGGAACTCATGGCCCGAAGCGGAATGCGTGGCGGTGAAGTCCTCAACCTGAAACACGAGAATGTCGAGGACAGAAGGGCTTCCCTCATCAACCCCAAGAACGGGAAAGAATTCGAACTGGTGTACATCCCCAAGAAGGTCTCGGATCGCCTCAGGCAATATATCCTCCAGAAAAACATCAAGCCGGATGAACGGTTTTTCCCCATAAGCTACTCAGCCGCACGGAATATCGTGAAAAAGGCTGGGCTGCTCGTTAACCTGAAGCTCAGCCCTCATGATCTCAGGCGTCATGCCGCTACTTATGCTTCCCGGGCCGGAACCCCGATTGAAATCGTGAGCAAGTTGATCTTACGGCATGCGAACCTATCCACGACCCAGCGCTACCTGGGAAGAATCAGCGAAGTGGAAGCCATGAGGTGGATCGACAACCTTCATGGGTAGAGGAGACAAGAGGAGGGATTGAAGGGCCTTCTGCTCCAATTTTCCGAGCTGAGGAGCGGAGGCCCTTCTTATCGAATCACTCACATTTGGTGGGGTGCAAGATCCCAGTGTTCTATTTGTCGGCGCCGAATTCTTTTGCAGACTTTTCCCAGGCATCACCGAGAGCCTTATACGCATCCGAGAACCCCTTTTTCACATGCTCCCAGGCACCGGCGGAACTGGTTTTCAGGCTGCCGTACCACTCGGCAGCCTCATTTCGTTGCTTACGCAGGGCTTTCAGGTTGGCACGCGCTTTTTCACGAGCGGCCTTGTTCATTTTATCCCAGTTATCGTCGACACGTTTTTCCAGTGCATCGATATGCTCATCCAGATTATTCAGGGCCGTTTTGGTCCTCTGAACCGCTTCGTCCCGCTGATCAGCGGTATAGGACCCAAGCGCTTGAATCAAATCTCGCGTTTCCTGCTTAACTTCCTTTATCGACGTTTTCTCTTCTGACGACTCTGCATAGCATAGCGGTGTTATTACGAGCATGGCGATAAACATGAACATAGAAAAGTTCGTTTTCATAAATCTCATTTGCTATCTCCTTAAATTTGGCATGAGTGAATTGGCATGAGTGAATTTGTCGCTGAAGCATAAATCACTGGAATGCCGAATTTCGCTTCAATGGCGTCCAGTGTACCACTGCGCTTTATCCCCAGGCGGGTTTTACCAGCCTCCAGGTAAGGCCCCTTCCCGGTAATGGATTACAATATTTGGGAGTCGGATCGCCCGTTGCGGGCCGTGTGAGGCTTTATCCGACATTTAATGATTGACAAGATATTAGTGCTTACTCAATGCAGACCCTCCGAACCTCGGTGATGTCCGTGAGTCCCTGAAAGACCTTCTGGATGCCGTCCTGCTTCAGTGTGGTCATTCCCTCCTTTTTCCCCTGTTTGAACAGATCCTCGGTATTGGCCTGATGCTTGATCATGTACTTGATCCCGGCCGTCCCGTCGAGGAGTTCGTGGATGCCGAGCCTGCCCCGGTACCCTGTGCCTGAGCATGCTTCGCACCCCTTCGGGCGGTACAGGGTGAGGTGCGGGGACAGTTTGATTCCCGTGTCCTCGCCGGCATGCTCTCCGTATTCCATGACAAGTTCGTCGAACTCTTCCTGGGAGGGCTGGAAGGGCTCGCGGCATTTCGTGCAGAGCATTCTGACCAGCCGCTGGGCAAGGACGCCCAAAAAGGCGTCGGAGAAGTTCAGGGGGTTGAGCCCCATGTCCAGCAGCCGGGTAACGGTCTCAGAGGCGCTGTTCGTGTGAAGGGTGGAAAACACCAGGTGACCCGTGAGCGAGGCCTCGATACCGATGGACGCGGTTTCCTGATCGCGCATCTCGCCGATCATGATGACGTCGGGATCGGCGCGGAGAAAGGCCCGCATGATCCGGGGGAAGCTGAGCCCGATCTTGGGCTTTACCTCCACCTGGCGGAGCCCCTGCTGGGTGATTTCGATGGGATCTTCCGCCGTCCAGATCTTGATCCCCGGCTTGTTGATGTGGCCCAGGCACGCGTGAAGTGAGGTGGTCTTGCCCGACCCGGTGGGACCCACCACCAGGACCAGCCCGTAGGGTTGAGTGATAATGCGGTTCATGATCCGAAGGTTTCGCTCGGTCAGGCCCATGTCCGCGAGCTTTATTGCGCCTGAACCCGACAGAATACGCAGGACCGCGTCCTCAAAGCCGCCTGCCGTGGGGAGTGTGGCGACACGCAGTTCAAAGGGAGAGATCCCCTTTCGTTTGAACTTGATCTTGCCGTCCTGTGGGAGCCGGCGCTCGGAGATGTCGAGGTTGGACATGATTTTGATGCGGGAAATGATCGCCTTGGCCATGGAGTTGGGGACCTGAAGGTATTCCTGGCACACCCCGTCCAGGCGGAACCGGATGGTAGTCGCCTTGGTGACGGGCGAGGGTTCGATGTGGATATCGGAGCTGTTTTTCCGGTAGGCGGCCACAAGTATCTGGTCCACGAGCTTCACGACCTGGCCGGAGGCCTCGTCGTAATCTTCGTCTACCTCGCCGGTGTCCTCCTCCTCTTCAAAGCTGATGTCCGGCATCTCGAAGTAATCGCCCGCAAACCCGGTCGCACCTTCTTCCTTGCCGGAGTCCGTTCTATGTTCGAAGAACGCCCTGATATAGGCCTCGATGTCCTCTCGAATGCCCACGCTGAAGATGAGCTTCTTGGCCCTGACCAGGGCCCGGATGTGGTCCGTCTTCGTGAGGTCGTTGGGGTCCTCGATCAAGATCTCCACACCGTCCTTGTCCCAGGAGATCGGGACCCAGGCGTCCTGCAGCAGAAAGGCCTTCTTCAGGTTCCGGATAAGTTCCACCGGCACAGGGAGGTCGGCGTCGAAATTCCGAAACGCACACCCATAGAACAGGGAAAGGGATTTCCCGATTTCCTGCTTGCTGATTTCGAAGTTCTCCACCAGGATCTGTTCCACGCTCTTTCTCGATTTTTTTGAGAGGGAAAGCGCCTGCTGGAGCCGGGCCGGAGTGACCAGATGTTGCTGAAGGAGGTGGTCGTAACGGGACCCGATTATGACACCGGTCTTGGCCGACTCGAGTTTTTTGAGGATCTCCTTGTTGCCCGGGTCGAGTTTGGCGGCCTCCTGGTATAGAGAAAGGGCCGAGTCCTCCTGGCCTCGCTTCTCCATGACCAA
The DNA here is from genome assembly GCA_041685835.1 of Desulfatiglandales bacterium. Classification (GTDB taxonomy): domain Bacteria; phylum Desulfobacterota; class DSM-4660; order Desulfatiglandales; family HGW-15; genus JAIPEI01. Next base: position 16,525 of record JAWLEX010000053.1, on the reverse strand, counting down.
GGCGATCTCCGTCTTTATCCGGGCACGTGCCTTGGCTTCAAGGTTCTTGGATTTTAGAATTCCTTCCAGCTGGCCGACGATTTTGGCCGGCGACTTGCTCCTGCCGAGACATTCCATGATGCCCGCAATGACTTGGTCCAGAGGATATCCCCTGTTGAGGAGCTTTTCCCACTCGGAAATGGCCTCACTGAAAAGGCCAAGCTCCTGAAAGGCGTTTGCGCTTTCCAGGATGGCCGTGTTGTCCTCGTCGGCTGCAAAGGTCTGGCGGAGAAAAGTGAGGTCCCGGGAGGAGAAGTCACTGGTCGACGGGATGTCCCCCTCTGATTCCATCTCTTCCCTGAGGTCCCTAAGCCTGTCTTCAATACTTTTACGGGCTTCCTCGTCCGCCTCCGAAACCTCGGATAGGATGACCTCGTATGCGGACAGGGCTTCATCCAGCAGGCCCATGGAGTAATAGACCTCGGCCTCCTTCATGCGGGTTTCGATGCGGGCCGTTTCTCTTCCGCCTTCTTCTTTCATGACTTCAACACCTCGGCAAGGACTTTACTCAATTCACCAATATCGAACGGTTTCGGAATATATCCCTTTATGGAGCCACGGGCCGGGTGGTCGATGCCCTCCGGCCCGTCCTCGTCGTACCCGCTTATCAGTATGATACAGGCGTCCGGGTCGTGTTCGAGGATGCGGCGGGCCGCATCCAGCCCGTCCATGCCCGGCATGCTCCTGTCGAGCAGGATTGCATCGGGTTGCTGTGAAACATAGGCCTCCACGGCCTGGTGTCCGTTGCTGACCGCACCGGCCCGGTATCCCAAACCCTCGAGAAGCTCGATCATGGGTTGAAGAATGGTCTCATCGTCGTCGGCGATCAAGACCATCTGTCCATTTCCCTGCACGAGTTCTGAAGCGGGAGGGACCACCGTCTCGGTGGTGTTCTCGGGCACCGGAAGCAGGATTTCAAAGGTGGTTCCCAAACCGGGTTCGGATTCAATCAGGATCTCTCCTTCGTTCTGTTTGACGATACCGTACGCCATTGAAAGGCCGAGCCCTGTTCCCTTACCCGGCGTTTTTGTCGTAAAGAAGGGGTCGTAGACCTTTTTCAGCGTAGCCTTGTCCATGCCCACACCTGTGTCTCTGATTCGGACCGAAATACGGTTCTCTATTTGATCTGCGGTGATGCTCAGGGTGCCGCCGGCGGGCATGGCGTCCCGGGCGTTCATGCACAGGTTCATGAAGACCTGTGACAGAGAGGCCCGTTCCGTATACACAGGAAGGAGTTCAGGCCAGCTGGTTTGAATGGTCACGCGCTTGTCAAAGGAGCGGCTGATGATGGTGAGGGTCTCCGCCAGGACGTCCGATAGATTTATCACGGCCTTGGATTCGGTGGGACCCTTGTGGGAAAATTGCAGGAGATTCCTTATCAGGTCCGAACCCGCCCGGGTCAGCTTGAGAATCTCGCTGGCGTATTGGTTCAGCTCGGGTATGTGACTGTATTTCATGTGGATCAACTGTATGTTGGTCATGATTCCGGTCAGGAGGTTCCTGAAATTGTGAGAGATGCCGCTGGCGAGGGTGCCGATGGATTCCATGCGCTGGGCGTGCTTGAGCTGGCGTTTCAGGTTCATCCTCTCGGTGATATCTCTCACCAGCCCCCTGTAGGCGGGGGTGCCGTCCCTGCTTTTTACGAGCCAGTTCCGATATTCAAGGACCCGCTCCTCGCCGTTCTTCGCTCGAATTCGAATCAGGCCTTCGGAAACGCCCTTCTCGCGGACTTCGCGCAGATACCGGTCGAACTGGTACTGGTATCTCGGGGGAATGATGTCGCGAATACTCATGGTGAGAAGCTCTTTTTCCGAGTATCCCACCGTTCTCTCTACGGCCGGATTGACCTCGAGGAAACGGCCGTCCATGTCATGGAGGCACCAGGAGTCGTAGATGTTTTCATAGATATCCCTGTATCGGGCCTCGCTTTCACGGAGGGCCGCCAGGGACTGGTCGTGTTCAAAGGCCTTGGAAAGGAAGCTGGCCGTTGTCTGGAGGAGGTTGACTTCCGCTTCCTCCCAGGGGTGGTTGCTGGTGCAGCCGTCGAAACCGATGAGTCCCGCAAGCTTGTCCAGGATAAAGAGCGGGATCATGAGGATGGTGCGGGCTTTCATGGCATCAAGGACTCTGCGTTCCTCAGGGGGAAAATCCTCTGCTCGACCCGAGATGAAATTGCCTTTGGAGAACTCCTCGAGCCATCTGGAAAGGCCGTCCGCATAGGCCCTTTCCTTGAACGCCTCCTGCCCTCGAAGAGACTCGATTCCCGGGGCGCACCATTCCGCTTGAAGGGCCATGTGAACGTCATGGTTTTCGTCCTGCCTGTTCTCGAACCAGTAACAGCGACTTGCTCCGGCCGCGCGCCCCATGATTTCGAGCGTCTCCACCGCCATTTCCCTGACATTCTGACCCTTGAGCAGGAGAGAAGCGACCGAGGCTGATGCGTTGAGGTAGTTGTGAAGCCTCTGTATGCGGGTGACATCGTGGAACGTGAGGACGGCGGAAGCGATGATTTCATCGCGGATTTCCAGTGGGGTGCCCGACACGCGGAACAGGGTGTTTTCGCCTTCAGGCCCGGGCAGTTCAATGATCGTGGAGAAGTCCTTTCCCTCTTCGAAAATCCCAAAGCGTTTGAGGAGACAGTCTTCACAGGGGGTTTCCAGGCGCTTTAGAAGCCTGTGGCAGGTCTCCCCTATGATCTCGCTACGCTCCCGGTTCAGGAACATCACAAAGAACTGGTTGACGTCCGAGACTCGATAGTCCGGCCCCATGATCATGACGCCTTCACTCAGGCTGTCCATGATTCCGGAGTAATAGTCGCGCTGGCCCAGGAGACGCTGCTGGGCCAGGACGGTCTTCATGTTGAAGGTGGCCGCGTCCACCAGAAACCTCAGGAGGTCGATATCCTCCTGCGTGAAGTCCCCTTTACGCTTGTTGATTATTTCGATTGCTCCGAAGACCTCCCCTTCAGAACGAATGGGGAGACAGAGAATGGATCGTGTCTCAAAGCCGGACATCCGGTCCACCCAAGGCAAAAAGCGCTGGTCTTTATCAATGTTGTTCACTATCGCGGGCTTGTCGTTGGATACGCACCACCCGATGATTCCCTGCCCCTTGGGGATGTAAATGCCGCAAACGCTTTCCGCTCGTTCTCCAGAGGCGTAGCGAAAAGCCAGATGACCCTGTTCACCGTTCTCCACCTCCAGAAGCGCCACCGTTCCTGCTTCGGCATCCAGGATCTCGATGGACCTCTCCAGCAGGAACCGGAAGAGGGTTTCTTCAGGCTGGGAGGCGCGGGCACGCTGGAGGAGGTCGCTTATGAGTGATAATTCCCGGCCCTTTTTCGTCACGCTGTGCTCAACTCCGCCGGCATCAGGCCCCATGCACAGCTTCAGGAATGCTCCGTCCTTTGTTTCATCTCGGTCAAAGGCGTGGGCCAAAAAACCTATGTGGATGGTGCGGCCGTCGATCAAGACCGCGGGCAGGGGTATGTCCGGGTCCATTGGGTCGGGGGCTTCGATGATTCGGCGAATGATTTCCATGGACGAGGGGCTGAAGAGGGTGTCCAGGGGGCGGCCTGCCAGGTCCGCTTCGTCCTTGCTCAGCAGCCCGGCGGCCGGCGGGTTGGCATAGACCACGCTGCACCGCCCGTCCACCTGCACAACGCCCTCCCCGAGCCCATGGAGAACCTCCAGGGGCAAGGCCCGGGGCAGAGGTTTCCTGCCTATGGTCTTATGGTGTGATTTGGATGGGTATTTCGTGGAAGCAGGCATGACATACCTTGGGCTATTTGCCCAGCTTGAAGAATCTCCCCAGTCCTTTGGATCCGTGCTTTCGTTTAAGGGCGGGAAGGACAATGTCGCAATTGAGTCGAACCATGGCTATCGGCGCAAAGTGACCCATCAGGACCAGGATGTATCCGCCGGCGCTCTGCCGCATGTAGATCCGCAGGTTATCGAGGAGAAAGTCCGCTTCCCGCACGCCCTCGAGCGCCGTCAGAAGGGGGCCCCAGTCTTTCGATTTGGTTTTTACCCGGTCGAATGCAGGGTCGATCATACGTTCAAACAGGACTCGACCCTCACCGGACAGCACCATGACACCTTTGACATCATCCAGGCTGAGAATTTCGTTGAAGTCAGGTTCCATATCCAACCATCTTATGCGCAGTGTAATCTCTGTCCCGACCCCGCAGGGCGGCCTCAGGAAAGGGTTTCCTGGTCCATCAGGATCTGAAGGATGCGGTCTTTGGGCCCCCGGGAATGGAGGGAAACGACCGTAGGGGCGGGGTCTCCGGGAATAAGGATCAGGTCGGCCCCGCTCCGCCTGTCCACATAGCCCACCCGAAACGGCCCTGCACTGAAGAAATCCCCCACCGCCTGCACCTGCCTGATCAGGCCGTCCCAATTGCCGTCCTGATAGATGTCATCCACGCCGGATCTCTGTCCCAGCTCATTTTCGAGCCGATTTCGCATGGCATTGATCGGGCTTTCCACCTCCGGTTTCTTAAGGGCTTCCGGTTCGGAAAGCAGATCTTCTTCGAGTTCGTCAACAGCTTCCGGGTCAATACCCGCTTCGTCCTTTCGCCGCATGGCCTCCAGGAGGATTCCCTGAAGATCACGGTTGATTATTTTATCTGTTTTTTGGCATGTGTTCTGGATGGAGAGATTTACCTCCTCCCAGGAGAACACCTCGTAGGCCGCCTCAACTCCGCTGATCCCGTTCATGCGGGCATCCAGCAGTTCCCCGTTCCTGAAAAAGAGGACCCCTTTCTTGTCGGATTTCCGGTCGAAGACCCGAATTGTGCAGGTCTTCTCCTCCATCTCTATCAACTGCAGGAACGTGCCGGAAGAAATCCCGTGAAGGGTGCCTCCTTCGGACTCCTTGCGCAGGGTCGAAACTATTTTGCGGGCCAGCTCCTCGATCATGAAAGGCTTTTCGATGTATCCCACCGCGCCGCCCGAGCGCGCCTGTTTTTCCATTTGAGGCGTGCTGTAGGCCGTGACAATAATGACGGGGATATCCGGATAATGCTCCATAATGTGGGCCAGCAGGGAAAACCCGTTCATTCGAGGCATCTCGAGGTCGGTTACCACCAGGGATACCGGGTTCATGCGGAGCTTATCCATTGCGACTCGTCCGTCCCCGGCGATAATGACGGAAAAGGTTTCGTCGTATTTTTCGAGCCCCTCTTTTAAGGAGAGCAGCATCTCCTGGTCGTCATCCACGATTAGAACATTCTTTATCATTGAAATTTTCCTTCGATTTCAGTCCCTGTCGAGGTCAGCCCCGGGCCGGGCCACACATCAGGACGCCTTGTCCAGGTCAACGATCTTCAAACCACCTGCGTAATCTACGGCTTCGTAGCGATGAACCCCTCTGATTTTGAGTGCAATCTCGTTCATCTTCTGAATCTGGCCGTGAATTCTCTGAATACGTTCGTGCAATGGGCTGTCCGCCGGTATTTCGCTCATGATTTCCAGGACCAGGTGGTTGACGACGGTCAGGGGCTGGTTGAGCTGATGGGCCACGCCCCCGGCCATCTCGAGCACACCCTGAAATCTCTCCTTTATGAGATCTTCGCTCTGCCTGCGCACCTGGTCGGTGATGTCTCTCGCAATGCCGCGAATGTGGTCCTGCTTCCCGCCTCCGCGTACCAGAAAAGCGTGAAACTCAATGTAATACTCCTGCTGTGAGAGGTCCATGATTGCCAGGGCCGCCTGTTTGCGGCCTGAGTTGCGGACTTCCGACAGAAAAACAGGAAAAAGCCCCCGGTCTTTTTTCACTATAAATTGAGATAGCTCCATATCAATGAGATCAGCTTTTCGGGCTCCAAGTAGTTCAGCGGCTGATCTGTTAATATCCAAAATAATCCCATCCAGATCCATTATAATGATCATGTCATTCATTGTATTAACCATATCAGGCAGCCTGGATCCTGATTCCGCACCCTCTACCTGGTCGGTGATGTCCCGAATAACCCCGTCCAGGTAGACCATGATGCCGTCTTCGTCAAAGACCGGATGGGCTGTCACTGCGCACCAGATGGGATCCCCTTGCCTGGTCTTTAAGGGCAGGATGATTTCCTCGGCTTGCCCTCGCTCCATTACAGACTTAATGAGATTTCCCCGGTCCTTCTTGTCCCAGTATAGGTCAACAACGGGGAAGGCCATGGTCTCCTCGATGGAATCAAAGCCGAACAATCGGCTGATGCTCTGGTTGCAGTAAACGAACTTTCCCTCGACCGTCGAGCGGTATATGGCTATGGGCAGGTGGTCCAGGTAATCAAAGACCCACCTCGTCATCTTGGTTCGCAGTTCCTGGGAGGATGCTTTTGCCATATGGATCAGAAAGATATGCCGTAGCGGGACATCAGCCCGCGGTATTTATCGGCCCATGGGCCCATATCCCGGGAAAAGCGGGACCAGGCCCCGAGCTCCCGGGCAAGTTCCTTTACCGATTCCGTCACTCCCGACATGAGCTCGGCGGGAGAGGCCTCGCCTCTGAACCGGATCGTGCTGTCGGCATATTCAAAATCGCCTGCAAAAGGGTCCAGAAAGGAATAGGCGTCCGCCTTTTCCACGAACTTCCTTTTTAGCGCGGTGTTGAAATCACCTTTATAGAACCGGCCCGCCCGGACCGTCCTTTCAAACAACTCGAGTAATTCCTGGAGCGGAGCGATAACGTCGTCTCCTGAAGCGTCGGTGTCGGGGGCGGTTTTAGGAGAAGACGCGGCCTTTGAAGCGGAAATGCGGCTGACATGAAAAAGACCGCCCAGTTGCTTGGTCTTTTCGACCAGTTCGTTCCGCGATTCCTGAGATCCGTTGAGTTCTCCCTGGGTCCAGGAATAGGAGCCCCCGATGATTCGGCCGTCAATAAAGAAGATAAGCCCGTTTTCTTCCCCATCCTTGATTGAGACCTCAATATATCCGGTCAGTTTCTCCGACGCCATCTTTTTGATGAGGCCGTCAAGATCGGTGAATTCGGTGCTCAAGTCTCTGTGGATAGCCTCCGCCGAGGGGATGTTGGCCCAGAAATAGGCCTTTTCCGGTTCAATGGAATAGACGTTCACTGTGAAGTTGAACTCATCAACCGTTGCGAGAAGTTTTTCGACGGCCTCGTTGCCTTTGAGGAGATTTCCGTCCTTGCCCTGATACAGTCCGTTCAGAATATCATCTTTGTCGAAAAAAATGACCCCCTCTCCTGATGCGGAGTGGAAGTGGATTCCACCGCAGCCGAGTTCGCCCTGACAGTGCTCGATGAGTCTTCCTACGTTCAGGTAGTATGTGTTGAGCCCCTGAATGACGGGCTTCTCTTTAGGAACTATGATCATAAGCTTGCACTCCTTCGATTACTCGCGTGAGCCGGCAAAACCATGATTCTTCGTGCCATACGGCCCCTCAGCAGCTGATACCCGGGCACTCTAGCGTCGTCGTTTCAAGCGCTCCAAAGACAGCCGGATGCTGTCCTGCATGCGGGAGATCGCCTCCCCCAGGTCTCCAATTTCGTCGTTTGACTTTATTTCGATCTCCATGTCAAGCTCGCCGACACTGATGCGCTCCGCCGCCTCGGTCAAGTATTTGATTCTTTGCGTGACAATATGTCCGTAGAGGAAAACGATCACGCCGATCAGCAGGAGGGTGCCGCCGATGATGGTCAGCAGGAAACGCGATGTCTTCCTGGTCTGAGATTCGGCCTCATAAGCAATGCTTGTCATGGGTTGCGTGAATTCATACAGATAGGTCGTTGCGGCAATTATGTATGGGGTCCCCTCGACATGTGTGCACAACATGTATTTGTCCCGAAACTCACCATCCGCGTCCTGCCAGGTATAGTATCCTTCGGATTCTTTTCCTTCCTCCACTCCTGCAAAGACCTTCCAGAACCCTGGAAAGCTCTTCCCAAGCGGTTTTTTGAGGTCTTCCATATTAATTCCGACGATTTTGGGATTTTCGTGGGCCCAGGTCCTCCAGACACCGTCGAAATCGGGGAGTTCGTAAAGGGCCGTGTAACCGGTTTCCCCAACCGGCTGAACGGCTATTTCCCTGAACACCGGGTCCTCGTTGTAGCGGGTCTTGGGGAGCCCCGGATTGTTTTTCAGGTAGACGGAGCACTCAGCCGCCACGGAACGCGCGATCTCCCCGATGCTCTGCTCCGCCAATTGAGTAACCACAGCGGTGCTCTCGTGTGTGAGAAGTGTGGACAGGTTGTTGAGCTGCTGAATGTAGAGCCAGCCTGCAGCGGCAATGCACAGGATCGGCACGAGGAAAAACAGAAGAAACATCTTGGTTCGAAGGCCCAGCCGCTTCGGCCCCGCGGCCTTCTTCTCTTTCTTCTCTTTCTTCTTCTTCTTCTTCTTCTCCTCCTCCCCGGTCTCCCCGGCCGATGCCCCTGCGCCGGGTTCGGGCCTTGGGGGGGCGGGGGCAGGCTCCTCAGCCGGCTTGGTCACCGTCACCAGATGACCGCAACCCTTGCATTTGAACCGCGCCTGCTTCCCCTTGATCCTGCCTGCGTCGATTTGGTATTTTTTCCCGCACTCTTCACAAATGACAATCATGGCTGGACTCCTTGTCAACCTTGTTCATATCCAGGTGCACCGGCCGCGCCTTGGCCGCCCGCGGCACGCTTGTTCATCAATATCCCCTGTCCCGGATCATGCCCACCATGTGCTGTTTGAACTCGGTCATCTTGTCTTCCCGGCGTATCTGCCTGGCCAGGAGGTCCACCAGTTCGGCCGCACGGTGGGACGGAAACCGGTTCGGCGTGTAACCCAGGTCCTCGGCCGCGTCTTCGATCAGGACTTCCGCAATAGGGCCCACTGCCAGGGCGAGCCGGCCCTTGAGGGCGTCCAGAAACCCGGCGTCCAGGACCGAGAGAGAGTCCTCGCCCGCCTCGATCAGTTTCAACTTCGACAGGCCGGAAATCACCGGGCGGATCGCCCCGAGGGTCATCCCCAGCTTCTTGGCGATTGTCCCCACGCTCTGCCTGCCGTCAACCTCCATGAGCACGCTCAGCATACGGCCGTCCAGGGAGAACTCCCCCAGGTTCTGGGCCGGGACCCGCTTGAGCACCAGCGCGGATAGATCGCCCGACATCACATCCATCCCATCGCCTCCAGTCCTAGAGATTGCAGCAAACGTTTAAGCCCGGACCCGCCAAGACGCGGGCAAAGGTTATCGCCGTCTTCTCAGCCGCTCAATAGAGAGCCTGATGCTGTCCTGCATTCGAGAGACCGCATCCCCCAGGTCTTCGATTTCATCCTTGGACTCGATCTCCACATCAGCATCCAGTTCACCCACGCTTATGCGTTCGGTCACATCCGTCAACGATTGAATCCGCCTGGTGAGCCGGTGTCCGAAGAGCATAACGATGACGCCGATGAGGATGATTGTGCCGGCAACTATGGCCATGATAGTGTTGATCGTGCTGTTTGTCAGTTCGCCCGCCCGCGCCTGAAGCCTGTCCATCGGGTGGGTGAACTCATACATGTAGGTGGTCGAAGCCACCACGTAGGGAGTGTTCTCAATAGGCGTGCATATCATGAACTTATCGCGGATTTCGCCGTCGGCATCCTGCCATGGATAATACCCCCCTGAGACCTTGCCCTCGAATGCTCCGCTGTACACCTTCCACCAAGCCGGGAACCCCTTTCCGAGGGCCTTTTGCATGGCTTCTTTCATGTCGACTCCGATGAGGTTCTCATTCGGGTGGGCCCACAGGCTGCTTACTCCATCTTCGTCAGGAACGGTGTAGATGCATGTGTAACCGGTTTCTCCAACCGGTTGAACGACTATTTTTCTAAACTCAGGGTCAGTGTTGAAATCCTCCTTTTGAAGGCCTGGATTAGCGTCGAGATAGATTTCTACCTGGTTGGCGACGGTTTTCGCTTTCCTGGCGATAAGGTCTTCGCCCATTTGATTGACCACATCGGAGCTCTGATCTGTAATGAGGGAGGAGAGGTTGTTGAACTGCTGGATGTAGAGCCAGCCTGCAGCGGCAATGCACAGGATCGGCACGAGGAAAAACAGAAGAAACATCTTGGTTCGAAGGCCCAGCCGCTTCGGCCCCGCGGCCTTCTTCTCTTTCTTCTCTTTCTTCTTCTTCTTCTTCTTCTCCTCCTCCCCGGTCTCCCCGGCCGATGCCCCTGCGCCGGGTTCGGGCCTTGGGGGGGCGGGGGCAGGCTCCTCAGCCGGCTTGGTCACCGTCACCAGATGACCGCAACCCTTGCATTTGAACCGCGCCTGCTTCCCCTTGATCCTGCCTGCGTCGATTTGGTATTTTTTCCCGCACTCTTCACAAATGACAATCATGGCTGGACTCCTTGTCAACCTTGTTCATATCCAGGTGCACCGGCCGCGCCTTGGCCGCCCGCGGCACGCTTGTTCATCAATATCCCCTGTCCCGGATCATGCCCACCATGTGCTGTTTGAACTCGGTCATCTTGTCTTCCCGGCGTATCTGCCTGGCCAGGAGGTCCACCAGTTCGGCCGCACGGTGGGACGGAAACCGGTTCGGCGTGTAACCCAGGTCCTCGGCCGCGTCTTCGATCAGGACTTCCGCAATAGGGCCCACTGCCAGGGCGAGCCGGCCCTTGAGGGCGTCCAGAAACCCGGCGTCCAGGACCGAGAGAGAGTCCTCGCCCGCCTCGATCAGTTTCAACTTCGACAGGCCGGAAATCACCGGGCGGATCGCCCCGAGGGTCATCCCCAGCTTCTTGGCGATTGTCCCCACGCTCTGCCTGCCGTCAACCTCCATGAGCACGCTGAGCATACGGCCGTCCAGAGAGAACTCCCCCAGGTTCTGGGCCGGGACCCGCTTGAACACCAGCGCGGCCAGATCGCCCGGCATCACATCCATCCCATCGCCTCCAGTCCTCTAAACCCATGCGATTTCCTTTTTTCCCGCAAATCAGCGCCCTTCGCGCCAGAGCCGCAGTTCGGCCCTGAGCGCCTGAAATTCGGCCTTGATGACCTGCCTTATTTCTTCCAGGGCATAGGCAAACGCCTCATGTGCGGGCATTATATCCTGTTCCGGGCCGGGCGAAACGGTCTCGACCCCGCCCCCTTCATCCGGGGCTTCTTCTGTGGGCTGTGGCGCAGGCGGCTCCGGTTGCACGGCCGATTCAGTTGGTTCCGACCTGGCATGAGAAATATCCTGTTTGAGCTTTTTGAAGTGATTCACCTCATTAAAAAGCCAGTTGCGCTTTTCGGCTTCAGGCATGCTTCCGTCCATCAGCACCTTCTCGAAGCTGTTGTATACGGAGTTCAGTACCCTGATGGAGTCGGGATGGGCCCGGGCCTTCTGGTTTCGGATATACTTTCCCACGGAGCCGAGAAGCTGGAGGAACAGCCCCGGAATTTTCTCACCGGCGTAACTATCCCGCAGGCGGTTGATTTCTTCCAGGAATCTGTCCATGATCTCGTCGGTGATTTCCCAATCGATTGAAAGTACAATGCCTTTCAGGTTCCTCAGGGGCGAATCCTGGGCAAGGGAACCATTGTCCAGAGAAGGCGGCTGACCGTCTCCCTCGTCTCCAAAGATGTCGTCCAGGCGCTTTTCAACTTCCTCAGTCACGGCCTCGTCTCCTTTTGTGTTCACTTCGCCACCTCCTAACTGAGTTGCTTCTCCAGAGAAACCATAGTGAGAGCAATGATTTTTTTCATGGTTGCTACGACGTTTTTCCCGGTAAGGGCACTGGCATCGAAAGCTGCGGCCTTTAGATCGGCATTCAAGCTCTGTTCCAGTGTCTCATGGGAAAGCAAAGGGATCCCCTGTTCGGCAAGGTCTCGCTTGTTGTACTGCAACACGAGAGGGACCTGGTTCAATTTCTTTTTGTATGCGGAAAGGTTTTCTTCTAGATTCTTAAGAGATAAAATATTTTTTTCTTTTCGAACCGCCATGGAGTCCGCTACAAAAACAATTCCATCCACTCCTCTTAGCACTAGCCTTCTCGTAGCGTTGTATTTTACCTGCCCCGGAACGGTATACAACTGAATTTTTACATCATAACCTTTAATCTTTCCAATGTCAAAAGGAAGAAAATCGAAGAATAGAGTGCGGTCACCGTGAGTTTTAATCGTTACCATTTCCGTCTTTATTCGTTCACTGAACCGGCTGTAAATGTATTCCAGGTTTGTCGTCTTCCCACCCCGGCCGGGGCCGTAATAGACAATCTTGACCTGGATTTGCTTTTTCTTGAGATTTACGAAGGCCAAGGGAGCTCTCCTCGTGAAGCAATTGACAATCACTCTTTCAATGTTTTTTCAATTTTTGCTATCGCCTCCGATACCTTCATGCGCAGAAAACCGAGGGAGACCCCTTTGCCGAAGATCGTGACCAGCAGGAAATCATCCATCACCTTGCTGAAATGGATGTTCTCCTTCGTCCCCTTGTGAAACAGCAAAGAGAACTCTTCCTCCCCGATAATCTTGGCCATGGCGCTGACGGCGCCGAAGTTCCCGGCGGCGAGCGCCGCGAGGGAATAGATGTCGTGCTGAATGTCCCCGGTGTCCAAATTTGCAATGATGTTTCCGGACATATCTATCAGGACCACGCAGGTGACCCCGAGGTCCATGATGTCCGCTTGGAGGACATCCTCAATGTTGTCGAGTTGTGTCTGCCCAAGTGTGTACTGCACTTCGTCCCCCCTGAAGAGTGGTTGCCTCAGATCCGTTCCTGCCTTTTCGCGGCGAGGGTGATTCGCACGCAGGTACCTTCGCCCGGGACGCTTTCAATGAGCATCTGCCCATTCATCCTGGCAAGAAGCTTGTGAGCGATGGAGAGACCCATGCCCGCCCGGTTCGGTTTGTTCGTGAACAACGGAACGCGGATGCGGGGCAGGTCGCCGTGGGAAATGCCCCGGCCATTGTCGCGAACATCGACTGCCAGGCAGTTTTCGCTCGTCACAGCCTCGATCTCGATCACAGGCTGTCCTGTTTCTTCCAGCGCATCCACGGCATTTTCGAGTATGCAGGAAATGATTTTGTCCAGGGCCATCATGCTTCCCTTGATAAAGCACGGCCTGAGGTCGGATTTCAGGGAAAGGGAGATGCCTGTTCCTTCCAGTCGCCCCTTTGCAAGCATTGAGACATGCTCCCAGAATGGGATCACCCCGATGTCGGCCTGTTCGCGCACGTCAAAGCTGGAGTAGGATTTCATGGCCTCAATTAAGACCTGTTGCCTGGCCAGCAGGTGGGAGCCCCGGTCAAGGTAGTCTTTTTTCTTGCCGTCATTGAACTGGTCGAAGTTCTGCTTCAACACGTCCAGCGTGACCTTGATGGCATTGACCGAGTTGCCCAGTTGGTGACGCACTGTGGAGAGGATGACCTCCAGGTTGTCCACCAGTTCTGTGTCCGAGCGGGGATGTATCGGGTGTTCCGTGGTCGGGTTCATTGGGCCTGCACACTCACATGCGAAATAGGTTCACAAGGACTTGACTTCTGACAGCGGAACGCTCTTCAATTGCATGGAGGCAAAAGAACAATTCACAATTATAGCAAAAATAGTGCCAAAAAGCCGAACTGAATAAATCTATAAAAACTGCTGAAAATATTGATATTGGCGTGAGCCGGCTTTTGTGGGCTGACCGGGTGGCTCGATTTTGACTATTCAAAATGGACTAGATAGGTCGTTTTGAACCGGATGCAGGGCTGTCCATTTGTTTTAATTTCCTTTTCAGGGTGGACAGGGAGATGCCCAGGAGCCTCGAGGCCCGGCTCTTGTTTCCCGAGCATGCCGTGAGGGCGTCGCGAATGTGTCGCCTGACGATTTCCTCCAGCGGGGCGATCCGGACCGGCACAGTCGCAGAGGCCTCTCCTTTAGGCGCGGCATTGGATGGAACGCTCCAGAGGATATCCGCCGGTCGAATGCGGCCCTCGCGCCGCAGCAGGCAGGCCCGCTCAATGACGTTGCGAAGCTCCCGGACGTTTCCGGGCCAGGAGTAGGCAGTCATTTTCTCCATGTGGGAATCGGGAATAATCAGCGGGTCACGGGCGAAGCGGTTCACGAAAAAATCCGCTATCTCCGGTATGTCTTCCGGGTGGTGCCGAAGGGGCGGAATGTGCATGTTGAACACGGCCAGCCGGTAGTAGAGGTCCTGCCTGAAACGTCTCTCCTCCACATCCCGGTCGAGGTTCCGGTTCGTGGTGGCGATTACACGCACGTCCACGGGCAAAGAACGCCCTCCGCCTATGCGGCGGATTCGTTTGTCTTCGAGAACGGTCAGGAGCTTGCTTTGAAGGTGGAGCGGGATCTCCCCGATTTCGTCCAGAATGATCGTGCCCCCGTTGGCCAGTTCAAAGATGCCGTAGCGGCGGCTGTCCGCTCCCGTGAATACCCCTTTTTCGTGACCGAAGTATTCTGCCTCCATCAGGTTTTCCGGGATGGTGGAGCAGTCGATCGTGAGGAGGTTTTCCCGGCGGCTCTGAAGTTCGTGGATCCCCTGCGCCACCACGTTTTTCCCCACGCCCGTCTCGCCGGTGATCAGGACGTTGGCCTCGGAAGCAGCGGCCAGTTTCATCTGCTCCCGAATGCGGTGCATGGCGTCCGAGGAGCCTATGAGCTTGTTTTTCTCCTTTTCCTTTTGACGTTCGTAATCACGCACCCGGAGGCGTCCTTCGAGCCGGACGTTCTTCTCGGCCATGCGGATTGCAATGAGCAGTTCATCCAGCTCAAAGGGCTTGGACAGGTAATCAAAGGCGCCGGCCTGCATGGCCTCGACTGCATAGGGCACGGTGGCATAGGCGGTCATGAGGATCACCTTGGTGTTGGGGCCTGTCTCGATCATCTTCCGGCACACCTCGATGCCCCCGGTGTCCGGGAGCTTCTGGTCCAGGAGGACCACGGGCGGGAGGTGCTCTTCGAACAAGGCGATCCCTTCTGCGCCGCTCTGCGCGACCGTGATATTGAACCCCTGGTTCAAGAGAAAGTCCGACAGGGATTCAGTGAAGAACACATCGTCGTCCACGATCAGGATGCTGAGGGATTTTTTCATTTCAATCCACCCCGCAAGTCTTCCACGACCATGCCCCGGCTGGTGTGCTCCTCCTGAATCACCCGCTCGATCTTGCCGTCCTCTCTCCTGCGGTAGAAGCCCTTATCGCCGGTCAGGACGGGAAAGTACTTTCCATCGAGATCCTCATAGAGTTCAACACGCATGAGGGCCCGGCCCGGCTTGTCCAGGGTGACCATGCCCAGAAGCCCGCGGTCCTCGATGACCTTGTAGGCCCCCTTGCTCGATTGGTATCCCACAAAATGCCGTCCGAAGTGCCGCGCGTATACATCCGCGTCAAAGGGCCGGAGAATGCCGTCCACGCACTCGTAAGGCTCTCCGTCACGTATGACGATGCGCTGCCCGCCGTGCACTATGGGGCGGAAGGCCGTGAGGTTGTCCGGGCTGTGCGTGAAGATGAGCTTTTCAATGGGCGCGTGGGCGATCTCGTCATAGTCCGTGTGGACCACGCTGTCCTTTTGGGCCACGTCATGCATCACGATAGACCCCTCGTAGGCGGTCATTGCGGCCTCATATCGTTCCCGGCTCCACGTACGTTCAATGAAATCGTTGATGTCCCCCCATATAACACTGCTTCTTAGAAAGGTCTCCCTGTTGATGGAAACGAACCGCTGGGGGCGATATTCCCGGTAAAGGGCCTCCCAAAGAGCCGGCTTGTAAACGGTGTCCGCGCTGTATAGAAGGCTGCTTTCCCCGACGGTGAATCGAAAACCCACCGCGGGGGGGCCGTGCCAGACAGAGGACTTCACGGCGTTCACAGTCAGACCGCACTCCTCGTCCACAAAAGGGTTCCGGTCTTCCTCGTAAAAAGCAGTGGAGGAAAAGGGGTAAAAGGATTCCGGTTCCACCCATTCTCCGCTCTCCTGGTCACAAAACAGGAGGCGCGGCCGGGTGCCGCCGGGGTGGAAAACGATCTTGGCCCGGTCAGGACCCACGGTGTCACCTGAGCGGTCCCTGATCTCGTAATGGAACGTGCCTTCTCCTCTTGACGCCATGTGAATAAAGTACCGGCTTCTCGGGCCGATGACGATGCTTTCCACCATCTGTTCGAAGGGGATATCCAAGACCCGCTTGGAATCATTGGACAAGGACCGTTCGAGCGCCCCCTTGGAGTTCTTGGCGAACTCCTCGAGCACGGGCTCGCAGGAGATCAGCCTGACCCGGTGGTCGAACGTGGAGCTGTAATAGGTGAAGAGCACGATGTCCGTGAACCATCGCTTGTGGTCCTCGTGGGAGTGGCTTGCAAAGATCCCCTTAATATGGCCGACACCTTCAGCCCCGAGGCGGGGAAAGATCCTGGCGCCGCACTCCAGGAGGTAGCGGCGGTTGTTAACGGTGAGGATGTAGCCGCTGCTTTCCCCGGCCATGGAGAACGGGCTCGTGTTGCCCACAACGTCGAGGACGAGGTCCTGATTAGTAATGGCTTCTGACATGCAAATTCCAATCAAGAGATGTGTATGTGCGAACCATACTGAAAACATC
>JAWLEX010000188.1:0-4446 GCA_041685835.1 Desulfatiglandales bacterium | reverse complement strand
ATAACTTCACGACCACCCGTTTCATTCGTGCTATGAACAGTTCACTATCGCTTTACGATTTGCCTGCCAAAAAATACATATACTGTCCCCGGAATTGCAAACAAAGATATTCTGGATTTAAATTAGAAGTCTTAGAAGGTACTGTATAGAGTCGACAAAGAGGCTGAAACAGCTGAAAAGCACAGAAAATTGTGTTTTTAAGCACATAATCATGTGCAAATACTTGGATTTCATTTATAAATCAGAAGGTTACAAGTATATGGCCGGGGTGCGGCGAACGGGCGGTTTTGCTGGCTAAGCACCGTGAAAGTCATTGGGCTATCAGTTGGTTAGATAATGGACAATGGAGAGGCTGCCCCGGAGGGGCCGATAGCTCGAAACAGAGCCGGAATAAAGAAGAAAAGGTATAACAAACCCAAATAACAGGTTAAGTGGTGATTAGCGTCTATGCACATATTTATGTGCAGAATAACCATGAAGAAGCTGGTTATGTGCAAACTTGCATTTGAAATGCATTATTGCAGAAAGATGGGCCGTGAGTTCCGAAATCCGGAATCGACCTACCCGCCCGGCATTTCAATGCCGAACTGCTTCAGGTATGCGAGCGCCGCCTAAACAGTTCAGGGGTCGGCTCCGGCTGGTCGTGGAATAATAGCTCAAGCTTGCTTATGCACTCCAACACCTCCTCAACGGGAGGGCGGAATAAAGGCAGCAACGCCCATGCGCAAAACAATGTCGGGGTTTCCGGCAGAAGCGTAGCAAGCCGATGAAGAAAGTCATCGTAATCGCGGGCATCCAAAAATTTTTACGACGCTCCATCCTGCGCATCGCATAATGATGTGATGCACTATTCCTGGTGCATCAAGACGGGCTTGTCCAGGCATGAGTTATTCTATGACAAACGCTGTCAGGTCTAGTTTTTTACTTATTTACCAGCGTCCCCGCCTAATCACACTTTCCGCTCCCGGCTTCCCCAGAGGCGGGTCGCGGAGCAGGAGTGTGGAATCGAGGTGAAAGGAGGGATACAACAATGGAAAAGATCGCCGCACCGCAATGTGCCCTTTGCACGGTAAAGTCCCGGGCCTGCATGGTGGAAGACGGATCGGGCCCTGATTTCTGTCCCACCGTGAACCGCACCGAGACGATCAACAGGACGCTTTATGAATACGACAGGCCCGAGATCAGGGAATTCGTCCGCATGGCCTCCGTCCAAGAGGCGGAGTGCTACACCAACCGTGACATCAAGCCCTACGTCATGCATCCGGTCAAGCCGCGGGTCCAGGAGATCTGCGAATTCGCAAAGAAGATGGACTACAGGAAACTGGGTATCGCATTTTGTGCAGGGCTCTATGCGGAGGCACGGGCTTTGACCAACATTCTAAAGGCCCAGGGATTTGAAGTAGTTTCCGTTGTTTGCAAGACAGGAGCCACTCCAAAAGAGGTTATAGGGCTCAAAGAGGAAGAAAAGGTCAGAATCGGCGAGTTTGAGTCCATGTGCAGCCCCATTGTCCAGGCCGCTATTCTCAATGAGGAGAAGACGGACTTCAATATTCTTGTGGGGCTCTGCGTGGGGCATGACTCCCTGTTTTTCAAGTACAGTGACGCCTTTGCAACGGTGCTGGTGGCCAAGGACCGCGTGCTCGGGCACAACCCGGCCGGCGCCCTCTATACCAGCGGAACCTACTATGCCCGTTTGTTGAGACCCGGGATTGACCGACACGGGGAAGAGAAATAGGCCATGGCTGTGACCTGGGACAAGATCCTCAGTTGGGATGTCCTGGTCGTGGGAGAAGGCGGCGCAGGCCTCACTGCTGCCATCAGGGCCCGGGACGGCTTCGCTGTATGGTTCAAGAGTCTTGAGCATGAAATAGGAAAAAGAAGTCCCATCCGAATTCAGATTCCGCAAGTTTCGGGAACGCCGGGTAAGCTTTCACGCCTTGAATGGAGGGGGCGATTCATCTCCCGCTGTTGCGTATGGTTATCTGGTCATTGAGGGTCCAGTAATCGTATATGTAACCGATCAGGAACAGCCCTCCCGTGAGAAGGTAGATGATGCCGGAGATCCATTTGCGCATGTAGAACCGGTGAATTCCGAAAATGCCCAGAAAGGTAAGCAGCACCCAGGCCACATTGTAACTGTAAGGCCCTGAACGGAAACGCAGATCCGCCTGGCGGTCCATTGAGGGTATGAGAAACAGGTCCACAATCCAGCCGATGAGGAAAAGGCCGAAGGTGAAAAAGTAAATGGTGCCCGATATGGGCTTCCCATAATAAAACCTGTGGGCGCCGGTGAAACCAAAGATCCACAGGATATAGCCCATGGTTTTCAGATGGGTGTCATGGTCTGCCTTCATCTGCTCTCCCTCCTCATCGATTCTTTTTTGACCCGCGCTGCAACAGAAGGGTGGCGATAACTCCAGCGACAAACCCGGCGGCGGCGGTTAAAAACAGCAGCAAGATGCCCGGCATATGGCCGGTCAGCCATAGAAAATGAACCTGCCAGGGCGCTCGGTTCTGGAGCACAATTACTACCAGGGCAATTACCAGCACCAGAAGTGACACCAGCTTGAATGTTCTCATTTGTCTTCCTTTCCGTTTTGGCTTCGGCCGAACATTCAGAACGCCTGAGGTAAGCGGTGAATGAGCCCTGTTGACGGGCTCATCCACCATTGCCTCACATTACAACCCCTCAGCGCACAGTATTGGCGATGACCCTTGATATCTCCTCAGCCGAAGCCGACATCACCTCGGCCACCGCACTGCCGGGCAACGCCCGGATCACACAAAATTACACCATAAATATAACCATAAGTGCATACATATTGCGCCTGCGCATCCGGCCCACATGATCACCGGGATTCCTCCCAGTCCAATATGTACTGAACCTGCTCCCTGGTTTCCGGTGAATCCCGGTAGCTCGATTTCGGGCATTCCTGCCAAAGCTCCCTGAGTCGCTCGAGGGCCTCCTTACCCTGCCGGCCGTGTCTTGCCAGCCAGCATCCGACGATCATGCCGGTCCGGCCGACTCCTCCCCAGCAATGCAGATAGACTATCCTTTTGTGAAGGATATGATCATCAACAGCATCCAGAATCGCGGTTGTTATTCCCTTCCCGGCCGGTACAGACATATCCCTGATTGGGAAACGCTGGTGGGAAACACCTTCGAACTTACCGAGCAAATGGGAATACGCCTTGAGACCCTCATCTTCCCCGGTCAAATCCACAAAAGCCGAGACCCCTGCCCTGATCAGGGAACCGATTTTGTCCAGTGATGACTTTTCGTCAATATTTCGCGGGTATTCACCGGCAAGGAACCGGTTCTCAACAACCCAATAATAATTCTGCTTCATGTTGCAATCATCCACAACTTATTTCAATTGTAACAGCCGGGCACATGCACTCCAAGCCGTTCCAGTGGGTCGGCTCCGCCAGGCATTCATCAGGCGGCCGCCATGGAGGCGCCCCGGACAATGGCCCTGACCTGATCATCCCCAATGGGAATTGCCGGGATAACGATTCGGAAGAGGACATATGCAACTGCTGCAATCAGCACACTGATCCGCCAGGACAGGCCGGTAAGCAGGTTCAGCAGGGACTCATCTTTACCGGGCATGGGAACTCCGCATAGGGCATCATTTTCTTAGAGGATATCCAGGCGAATTTCGCTTACATAGTCAGGCCTGCTCAACCCGAGAAGTAAATGCTGATCAAAAATATTCTTCAGAACTGCTCCCGAATCCACATCTCGATAACCCCAAGAGGCATTTTCTTCCCGCGGAACAGGAGATCCAACTGATCATCATAGAAAATCCGATACTTGGCACTTGAAAGCTCCAATTGAAGCAAGGCTGCACCAAGGCCTTCGATCCTGCGCAGCAGTTCCTGAAGCCTGATCTTCTGGATTTCCCCCCGGTGATTGAACCCCACCAGAGAACACTTCAGTTCAATGATGTATGACCTGTCATTCCAGAATCCGAACAAGTCAAAAGGCGTGCCCCGGAACTTTGGCCCTTCGCGCACTTTCGTAACCCCTTAATCCTTTTTGAGAAGATCGATGGCCGCCTTCTTTCCCAGGACTTCAAGGTCCCGGTTGGGCATTCCTTTGTGGGCCTTATTAAGGATATCGGCATAGGAACTTCTCTCGAACGCCTGGGGCACGGGCGCTTTCACCGAAGCTCGCGAAGCTTTTTCACCGAAACCGGTTTGCCCAAGCAGTGCCGATTAGTCTTCAGAAAAAGTAGAATAACGCCATGCACTATTCTGCCCCAGGCGTTTCAGCCCCCTGCTGCCCGGCCAGATGCCTGCGGTTGGCTGGGCCCTCGGCAAAGTCAAGCACCAGCGGATGACCCCTGCCCGCATCACGCGAGTGACTTAATGCCCGCCCCTCAGCTGCCTGTAGTTCCGGCGGCATTCGATATTTTACTTATTTACCAGCGTCCCCTTTCA
>JAWLEX010000187.1:0-4448 GCA_041685835.1 Desulfatiglandales bacterium | reverse complement strand
CTCCCGCCTGGGAGACAGGAGGAGAAGGGGAATCAGAGGAGCAAGAGCTCCCGCCTGGGAGACAGGAGGACGGAGGGAACCAGAGGAAGAATGGCCCAGTTCTATACCGGCAATACAGAAATGACGAGCCATAAGGAAACTGTGCACATGTATGCCCTCAGAGTTCCTGAAAAGGGAGAGCAGTTTGCCCAGGAGGCATATGCATTTGCGGCTGAGCTGCTTATGGATCGTGTTGTGGAGATCAAGCCTCAGAGTTCCAGCGGCAACAGGGCCCTGATCTATGTTCAAGATCAACCTGAAAGCGCAAATGAAAAGCTGCTGCGCCAAGGATGGGCCTGGCTTCAGGAAGCCTATTGCGAAAAAGCCGTGCTCTGCGGACGGCTCAACGCCGTTCAGTCTGAGGCCGAACGTGCCAAGCGAGGGATATGGGCCAAAATTCCGGAGGATGTTCCCCCTTGGAGATGGCTGCAGGAAAACAAATAGTCCTCTCCGGCAACGCACTGAAGATATCACTTCGTATCGTGGGCAGCCAAGGCCAACCTCCAAATGAGCACTGGATTACCAAGAGAAGCCTCGTACCTTCCGTATTCAGCACTTCAGATCGAGTAATTGAAGAAACATGTCAACAGATACGCTCTTCCCATGGAACTCGGCTGCATCTTGATCACACAAGCTCATCTAAGAATTAAGGAATCCGACCTGCAGGGATTTGACGCCTACATCGTCGGCTCCCCGAACTACCACGGCGAGATGCTGCAATGCATGAAGACATTTTTATGTAACCAAGCAGAAGCACAAAGGGTCATTATGTTGTGAGCATGGATCATAAGGGGCGTTGATCCCCTGTCATACCCCGTTCCCAGTCAAGGATTTTTAACGGGTTGCATCTGGTGACCGGGTTTGCCGAGCGGAAGGCGGACAAGGTGTACAACAGCGCCATAGTCCTTGGGCCGACCGGAATTGTGCATCGATATCGCAAGCTCCATCTCTTTTCCACGGAAAAAGAGTACTTTTGCAAATGATCTCTTCTCTGACAGACGACCCGAATACTATAGCCTTGGTCCATGAAAATATGCAGCAAGACAAGGAAGGATTGCAGGATATACGGTGTGGACGTCCAGGGCTTTGATGCCTTCCTGGACGCCCTGGATTTAAAGGCTTTGGAAGCAGGGTTTGTCGCAGTGGATGAAATCGGCAAGATGGAGTGTCTGTCTTTTACATTGTGCTCTCTTGTCGGACCCTTTGAACCAATGACTCATACCACCCATTGTATCCATCAGAGGTTGAGGATATGCGTGATCTTTTGCACCAGATGTTTTTCCTCAGCCGATAGCTTCTTGTCTGACTCGGCCAACTCCTGGGCCACGGCCACAATCTCCTCCCGGTCCTCCCTGCTGGGCAGCATCGACTCCAATGCTTGTAAAGCACGGGCTTCGTCCAGACGGAGAAGGTAGGCCTGATCCTGTATGATCTCACGCAGCTCATCTGCATCTACCCTGCGGAAACGCTCGTGCCCATCGACAATTTTTTTGAGGAGCTCCAGTTCTTCGGAACTGATGAGCCGGTTGGTGCTTATGACAGCCACCAGGCAACGTACGGCGGCTTCCACAAACCCTCCCTGATTCATCCGGGCCAACCACCAGTCGAACTCATGGAGAGGGCATTCCATGGATTCTTGCGGCTTGCATTCTTCTTGAGGGTATTGTCCCGGGGTTTCCTGGGGGCCGAGAAAGTAATCCTGAACCATGGGGTTCTCGAAGATGGCCTTGAAAAAACACTCCTGAGTGCGGTCCCGAATCTCGCGGTACAGATCCAGGGTGCTCTCCACAATCCTGGCCGTCTCTTGTTCCAATATCTGAAAGGTATTCCTGTCCGACGCCGGTTGCCTGTTTGATTTGATATACGGAGCGGTTAGTTTGACTGGTGCAAGAAACGGGTTGAGATCGGAGAGAAGATACCTTTGCATCCGAAGGGGATGGAATTGCCGCATCATCTCGGCCGAGATCTCATTGCTGAACAAGCGGACCCAGGGACGAAAAACCGTGCGGTAGATATCGTCGTTCATCCGGGAGACTGCAGCCACGGTTTGAAAAGAGCGCGGTCTGTGGACATACTCGCCGGACTTATAAAAATCATCGAGTGTCCTTTCCTCGAACCGGACCTTGTAATCGTTCAGGCCCAGGACCTCATCGCCCTCTTCAATGACCATCTCGTAAAGACCGGGGGGGAGGTATTGGATGAGGTCGGCGTGTTCGAGAATCTGCTGGTGCTCCTTTTGGGCCACGCTTTTGGAAACAAAGATTCCCAGATGGCCGATTTTATCGTGGACCATATAGACCAAAACCCTTCGCTGGCGAATAAGCTCCTCCACCGAGCCGTAGACTTGCCTGATCCAGTTCATGGCCTGGTGGGGCGGGGTAATGTTGTCTCCTTGGGAACTGAAGATAAGGACCGGTTCCTCAATATTCCGCAAGTTGATCCGCCGTCCCGGGGTCAGCTCCAGCGAGCCTTTTTCCAGCCTGTTGCCGACGAAAAGGCTGTCGACGATGAAATGGATCTCGGCGTCGGTTAAGAGATAAAATCCGCTCCACCACTGTTCAAAGGTCAAAAATCTCTCCACCTCGGTATCGAGCTTGGAGTAAAGGCTGTACTGCTTGCTCCATAAGGTATTAGCCGGGTTAAGGTCCTCGAAGTTGGCCACAAGATTGGCCCCGTCGAATCGGCCGTGGCCCAGATCACTTAAAAACGAGACAATCCACGCCCCGCCTGACAGCCCGGCCCTGTAGCTCAAGGGGTTTTTGCCCTCGATGCTGGACCAAAAGGATAAAGGGGCGCCATTGAGCACCAGCGGGCCGGTGAGTTCGGGGCGCTCGGCCCCGATGAGGGCTGAGGCCCAACCGGCTTGGCAGTTTCCAATTACCATCGGTTCTTGAGCTTGAGGATGCCGTGTATTGACCTCTTCGATGAACTTGCCGATGGCCTCGTGTACATCGGGAAGGGTCTGACCGGCCATGGGCTCGGTATAAAAGATGACAAAGTATACCGGATGCCCCTCAGCCAGAGCGTTTCCGACCTGAGAGTCCTGTTTTGAACCGCCGATACCAGGTCCATGGCCGGCTCTGGGGTCGATGATGATAATAGGCCGCTTGGCGGGATCTTCTTCCACCTGGGCCTTTCCCGGATCACGCCTCCGCTTGGTATGCCCCTTCGTTGGGAGCGGACCAGACTTCCATTGTCCCTGGATGCGGACCAGGGCGTAGTTCACCGGACGCTTGAGATCCCGGCCGTCCATGATCACCGTATACGGAAAGGTCAAAACAGGAGGTTGGCCTTTCCTGAGGTGTTCCAGGTAGTTGTTTCCTCTTTGCCGCAGGGTGTCTATGAAAAGAAGGCTTCGTTGCCAGGAATCTACGAAATATTCACCGGCCTCGGCTAACTGAGCCAGGTGAGAGAAGCTCCTCCCAATGGGATCTACGGTATACATGAAAGTATCCTCCGTGAAAAATAAAGGATATCTCATACCCGAAAAGAGGCGTCAAATCGCACTCAAGTGATAGATGGGGGAGAGTGACGTCGAGCTTAGGTAAGGCGTTTGCGGGAATACGTCTCAGCTAAGCCTTTGATCTTATGTGGCTTACGTTCAATCGATCGAGCCCGGCTGTTTTTGGATCACAGTTTCAAAGTCGGGACGTTCGCCGGGTAAACACACTATAAACACAGTATTGTATTTTCTCTCAATTTCTCCTACAATACTAAATACATTTAGATAAAAAACAGAACCATCTTAACTTGATTCACATATCGTGTCAGTACTTTTTGATGACACAAAATGCATGTGTATGCACAACCCTGCTTCCAAGATCTGAAATAAGATTCTTAGAAAAAATCAGACAAGAGGATAAGCATGGTAAAAAAGCGCAAAAAAAAGGAAAAGAGGAAAGAGCAGCCTTCCGAGAGGAAAAAGGAACTCTCCTATGAGCACAAAGCCATGGAAATGGCCCGGAAACACTGGGAAGAGCAGAAAAAGAAGGCCATCAATGAACGTCGAACATTTCGTGGACTGCAAATCATTCCCACGGCCAGCTATTACGATGAATCCTATGGTCATAAACCTGGTGAAAAGAATTGGGCCGGATTCGGGTTCGATCTTCATCCCCAGGTATCCACCATCTCCGGCGGCTTGATCCTGCTCTTTATTGTCCTCACCCTTGTCTTCAGAGAACAATCCGGGGCTTTTTTCCAGAATCTACTCGACGGCATCGGCGACACCTTCGGCTGGCTGTATATTCTGGCATCCAACTTTTTCATCATTGTCATGCTGCTCATTGCCTTCAGTGGATTCGGCAGGATAAGAATTGGCGGGCCGGATGCACTCCCGGAGTTCAGCACCTTCAGTTGGTTTGCCATGCTTCTCAGCGCCGGCATGGGTATCGGGCTCATGTTCTGGA
>JAWLEX010000186.1:0-4477 GCA_041685835.1 Desulfatiglandales bacterium | reverse complement strand
GTAATCCCCGGGCTGAGGGAAAGGTGCTGCCATGATACTGCCCGATGTCCCGGGCATGCGGTGCCACAGTTCCTCGGTAACAAAAGGCATGAAGGGGTGAATCAGCCGCAGGACACTGAGCATGGCCTTTCGAAGCACGAACCGTGTCGATCGCTTCAGGGTCTCATCCTCGCTGTACAGCCCCTGCTTGGCCATTTCCAGGTACCAGTCACAGAATTCGTGCCATGTGAAATGGTAGCACAGGGAAGCGGCATCGTTGAAGCGGTACTCTTCAATGGACGCCTGGATCTCCCGTGTCACGTTATGAAGCCGAGTCAGGATCCAGCGATCTGCAAGTGTGAAAACGGCGTTCTCCGGCGCCTCCCCGGCATCTTGTTCGTCCAGATTCATAAGGGTCAGCCGGGCGGAGTTCCAGATCTTGTTGACGAAGTTTCGGTATCCTGCAATGCGCTCCTCGCTGAGCTTGACATCCCGGCCCTGGGCGGCCAGCGCAGCCAGCGTGAAGCGGAAGGCGTCCGTACCGTAGCGGTCGATGATATCCAGGGGATCGATGACATTGCCCTTGGACTTACTCATTTTCCGGCCGCCGGCGTCCCGGACAAGGGCATGGATGTACACATCCCTGAACGGAACGTCTCCCATGAAGTGGATTCCCATCATCATCATCCGCGCGACCCAGAAAAAGAGGATATCGAACCCCGTAATAAGGACGGAGGTGGGATAGAAGGTTCGAAGATAATCCGTGTGGTCAGGCCAGCCGAGGGTGGAAAAAGGCCACAAAGCCGAACTGAACCAGGTGTCCAGCACGTCCGTATCCTGCCTGAGACCCGACCCGCCGCATTCAGCGCAGGTTAAAGGAGCCTCTTTGGCCACCATCACCCGGCCGCAGTCGTCACAGTACCAGGCAGGAATGCGGTGGCCCCACCAGATCTGGCGGGAGACGCACCAGTCGCGGATATTGGTCATCCACTCGTAGTACACCCCCTCCCACTGCGAGGGCACGATCCGGGTCCGCCCTTCACGGACGGCTTCAACAGCCTTTTCGGCCAGGGGCTTCACCCGCACGAACCACTGTTTGGACAGCAGGGGCTCAATCATGGTCGCGCAACGGTAACAGTGCCCGACCGAGTTGCGATAAGGCTCCACTTTTTCCAGGAGACCGGCGGCCTCGAGGTCCGCCAACACCTTCTCCCGGCATTGGAAGCGGTCCATGCCCTTGTAGCTGCCGGCCAGTTCGTTCATCCTTCCGTCGTCGTCGATCACCTTGACCAAATCCAGCCCGTGGGTGGCGCCGATCTCGAAATCGTTGGGATCGTGCGCCGGGGTTATCTTGAGCGCACCCGTCCCAAACTCCATGTCCACGTAACGATCGAAAATAACGGGAATCGGCTTGTCCAGAAGGGGCAGGATCACACGCCTTCCCGAAACATCCCTGTAACGCTCGTCCTCCGGGTTCACCGCAACGGCGGTGTCCCCCAGCATGGTCTCAGGTCTTGTGGTTGCAACCACCAGACCGCCCCTGCCGTCTTCAAAGGGATAGCGGATGTGATAGAGAAAGCTGTCACGCTCCTCGTGCTCCACCTCAAGATCCGCCAGGGCGGTGTGGCATCGCGGACACCAGTTGATAATGTAGTCCCCTCTATATATAAGTCCTTCCTCATAGAGCTGAACAAAGACCTCCAGGACCGCCTTTGACAGACCCTCGTCCATTGTGAAGCGTGCACGGCTCCAGTCGCAGCAGCTTCCCAGCCGCTTGAGCTGGTTCATGATGACGCCGCCGTACTTCTCGCGCCACTCCCAGACCAGTTCGACAAAGCGTTCCCGCCCGATCTCGTGGCGGGTCAGCCCCCTTGAAGCAAGGTCCTTTTCCACCACGTTCTGGGTCGCAATACCGGCGTGGTCCATTCCAGGCTGCCAAAGGACGTTGTACCCGCACATCCGCTTGTAACGGCACAGGATGTCCTGAAGAGTATTGTTAAGGGCATGTCCCATGTGGAGGAAACCAGTGACGTTGGGAGGAGGAATGACGATGCAGAACGGGTCCCGGTCGGAAGCGGGATCCGGCTCAAAAAGCCCGTTTTCCTCCCAGAACGAATACCACCTCTCCTCCACGTCTCCGGGCTCATAGCCCTTGGCAAGCGT
This sequence comes from Desulfatiglandales bacterium, assembly GCA_041685835.1. GTDB lineage: Bacteria > Desulfobacterota > DSM-4660 > Desulfatiglandales > HGW-15 > JAIPEI01. The sequence continues at coordinate 2,335 of JAWLEX010000186.1, read as the reverse complement.
CCCCTTGTTCATCTTTCACCCCTCCGCCGGTTCCACAATCGATTTCGGTCCGGAATCTTATTCGCTCGAGAGCCTCTGGGTTTTAGAGTGCTTCAACAGGCCTGGTCCTTTTGTAACCCTGGATGAAAAAAGGGGTTGTCACGAGGCACAACCCCTCAAATAAGCAAAAAGCATTAGGAATGGTAATCTTTACCTGCCGGTCTTCGCCCGGTCAGTCCCCGGCCGCATCGAGGCCGGCCTTCAGGGCATCAATGGTCTCCCGGATTATGCGTTCAGCCGTGCCTGTCACGGATTCCTGAATCACCCGTTCGGCCGTGTCCGTCAATGATTCCCGAATCACCTGCTCGACCGTGCCTGTCACCGATTCCCGAATGGTCTGTTCGACAGTGACCGCCAGTGATTCACTGATCACCTGTTCGACTGCGTTCGTCAAGATCTGCGGCAGATCACGCGTTATAATTTCTTCCACCGCCACGCGGACTATTTCCTCTACCCTTTCCCCGGAAAGTGCCGCGCCTTCAGGAGGAGGTGCGGGGGTCGTATCAACTACAGTGTCTTCATAGCTCACGAACCGTGGCTTTTCCTCGACGGCGGGCCCTTGGGCAACCTCGTCCGCGGTCTCGTCTTCCAGCATCCTTTCCAGGGCCTCTTCAGTGAAGTCGTCATCCGGGACCGCGTCTTTTTCCACAGCCGCATCAAAGGGCTCCGGTTCCTCGTCTGAAGGCAGGTCCAAGTTGAACTCTTCTCCCGACTCGTCCTCGAGCATTTTCTGAAGGTCGTCAGCGCTGATCTCCTCGTCGCCGCGCTCGAGTCCCACGGGTGCCGGTTCGGATACTTCAGCGGGTGTTTCAACTCCGGCCGGCTCATCAAAGTCCAAGAATGACTCCTGTCCACTCTCTTCACCCAGAATGGATGCGAGATCCCCTTCCTCTTCTCCTGAACCTTCACCCGCGCCTGAACCCAGATCCACGGCCACATCCGACATATCGATATCCGCGACGGTCTCATCCAGGTCGACATCGTCCAGGATTCTGTCGAAGTCACCAGACGCCGGGGCTTCCTCAGCATCACCGGAGGCCTCGGGGAAGGCCGTGTCTTCATCGAGAAGCGTCTTTATTTCTTCATCGGCTTCCTCGAATTCCACGCTCTCTCCCTCATCCGCCACAAGGTCCACCAGTTCGATAATCTCCTCGTCCTCTCCGGATTCAGATTCCTCTTCAGATGCGAGATCATCCAGGTCGAAGTCCAGGAGGTCCTCTTCCTCTTCTTCAACCGTTCCCTCTTGCACAGTCGTGTCGTCTTTCTCCATGGCCCGGCGTCTCCACGTAAGGGTTGAGGATTCTATCGACCTGCCATCAATAAAAAGCCGGTTTTCATCTGGAAAAGCTACCCCCTATCGGCAAGCACATATTCCGGATCGGCAAACAGTCATTTCCGCATAAGTGCTTGCTAACACAACGACCCCGGCCTGTCAAGGCGTTTGATCTCGTGAGGTGTCCATAATTGTGCCTTTTCTATGAGGGTTTAAAGAGCATGGACCCGGGCGCCAGGGTCGCCTGAAGTCGCTGGTTGACCCCACCACATAAAACTGCTAAAAACTACTGATTCTCAGCGGGCGATTAGCTCAGGTGGATAGAGCGTTGGTCTCCGGAACCAAAGGCCGCAGGTTCGAGTCCTGCATCGCCCGCCAGAAAATAAAAACAAAGACAGGCGGTTACAAGGCGAGGAAGGAACCAGATGCAAAACTGAATTCAAATTTACCCACCATATCCCCCACCCCAGCGCTTCAGCGGGTCCGCCTGCACACTCTGGACAACATAAAAAAGAGCGGACAAATCTTTGTAACGGGCGCTGATTAGACTGGGAAGGTAAGCAAATTTCCGGGTATGCAAAATGAGGGTGTGCTGTAAAATATGAGGCTCTCAGAGGTATGAATAGAACTCCCTCTTGGAAAAACCGCTTTGCCTGATCATATGAGACAATAGCTTTTTTCCGTACTTCTCTTTTCTGCTTTTCAGGTGGTCAACGGTAATTATGCGGCGTTGGTTTTTAACAGTACCTTCCCATTGGGCATGGCTGGAATTTTGTCGTTTTTGAGAGAAACCGGCGTTCTTTAGAATTGTTTCTACCTGCTCTCGGTCGAGCGGAGGGTAGCGATTCCCCATCAGCAACCATGAGCAAGATGGAAAGGAACCATTTCATTGAATGTAAAATTTCCTGGAAATTGACGAATGTGGTCTCTTAATTTAATATAGTAGTAAATAACCCAATCTTTTAGAGGGGCACGACGAGTAAGAAGAATCGGAATAGACTCTCTATCGTCGGTATCAAGCAC
>JAWLEX010000052.1:0-19947 GCA_041685835.1 Desulfatiglandales bacterium | reverse complement strand
GTACTTCAGTACGCCTCCGCGCAACCTCTTGATTTCCTTGATCTTGACAAAAAATCCTCATTTCTGAATTGGAAACTTGCCAGTGCCAAAAAAGCGTTTCTGGATGGGCACTAGTAAGCACATGGTAAACCGATTTGGGATCCAGTGACCAACAGCCGTGGGGGGTCGAGTCTCCCCTCTCGCACCAACCGTCAGGCCCGTTCCCAGCCCGCAGGCAGTCGCACCTTGAACGGCCTGCCCCGGTTCAACACACACACACACGTGGAGGACCAATGCTGTGTATGAACTCCATACAAGCGTCGTCATGACCAAGGGTTATCGAGGGGTTCGAGGCGTAATCACTGAAAAGCCTGAATCACCGTTCGAATTCTATGTCGTTCACCTGGAGAATGGGATACGTATCGTTGCCGGCCCGTCGGCGTTCGAGGTGGAACGCCGGGAAAACTGACCGGCATATGCGTTGACCGGGTTCGTACGCGAACCGCCTCCAATGCCGTGGCCGCCGCCTGTCCGGAATCTAGACACGGGGCCTGTCAGGAGACCTCTATGGAAACCAGACCCAAGATATGCCACTACACCGATGTCCCGGCCATGGTCTTCGGAGACGAAGCGCCGGGGGTCACTATTCGCTGGCTCATCGACGAGGAAAACGACGGGGCGCCTCACTACGCCCTTCGACTAATCGAAGTGGCTCCGGGCGGACACACACCCTTTCACTCCCACCCCTTTGAGCATGAGAACTTCGTCATATCAGGGAACGGCCGGCTTCGCATCGAAGAGGAACGGCACGAGGTGGGGCCGGGAAGCGTCATGTTCGTGCCGGCCGACGCTCACCACAATTTCGAGAATACCGGTCAGGCCCCCTTCAGGTTTCTCTGCGGTATTCCGGTCTCACGTCTGGTCCCCGGGAGCCCATAGGGTAGGACCCTCCAGAGAAAATTCTTGACGTTACTGATTTTGTCTGTTTTATACTCGCGCCTGTTTTTCCGGCATCGGAAGGCCGCAGCTTAGCTGCCCGAAATCGATGACCGGCCCTTTGGAACGTGTTATGCCGAACAACACCGGGACCGATGACACTTACTCATGGTTGGCGCTCCACCTGACGCCGGGCCTGGGGAGCCGCTCCATTCATAGGCTCATCGACCGTTTCGGGACTCCGGGACGAGTCTTGCAGGCCAACCTGGATCAGTTGCAGGCCGCAGGAGGATTGCGGAAAGAGGTGGCCCGGCGTATTCGGGAAAAGTCATATCAGCGCGATCCGGAGCAGGAGTTGAAGGAGGTGGAAAAACTCGGCGCACGGATCGTGACCTTTCGCGACCCGTCATATCCCAGGGCCTTGCGGCAGATTCCCGATCCTCCCATGGTGGTTTATTTCAGGGGCCGCAGCATCCCTGCGGACCTGGACTTGGTCGGCGTAGTCGGTTCGCGGACCCCGACGCCCTACGGAGTGAGGACCGCGAGGGGGTTGGCATCAGACCTGGCTTCCATGGGAATCGGCGTGGTAAGCGGCATGGCCAGGGGTATCGACGCGGCGGCCCACTGGGGAGCCCTGGAATGCAAAGGCTTCACCGTCGCAGTTCTGGGAACGGGCGTGGATCGGGTTTATCCCCGCGTCCACAGGGACCTCTTTTTTCGTATTCTGGACCATGGTGCTGCGGTGAGCGAGTTCCCTCTGGGGACCCCTCCTGAGGGACGGAACTTTCCGAAGCGAAACCGCATAGTCTCCGGACTCAGCCGCGGTGTCGTGATCGTTGAAGCGGCCCGAAAGAGCGGATCCCTCATCACCGCCTCCCTGGCCCTGGACCAGGGACGCGAGGTGCTCGCGGTACCTGGGAGTATCCGGTCACAGCGAAGCGCCGGATGCCACTTTCTGCTTAAACAGGGTGCCGCACTGGCGGAGTCGGCTGACGATGTCCTTGAAACCCTGGGGCTCCCCCGCCGTGCCGGTGAGTGCCGAGGATCCCGTTTCCACACTCACTCACCCCATGCATCCATGGGCCGGGAAGAGACAAGGATCTATGATATGCTGGGAGACGACCCGATTCATATCGATGAGATAGTCGGGACTTCGGGAATGGGCATAGGGAATGCATTGAGCCTTCTGACTAAAATGGAACTCATCGGCCTCATCGAGCAGCTCCCGGGCAAGATGTTCGTCCGCCTTTAGGGACACGCTCAACGGCCTCATAGACTGGACCATGGCTGAACAAAAAACAATCACCAGAAAAACAAATAAATCCCAGGATAAAAGCAATAAAGCCGGGAAACAGCTCGTTATCGTGGAATCGCCTGCCAAGGCCCGGACCATCAATCGCTACCTGGGTCCTGAGTACGTGGTCATGGCCTCTGTGGGACACGTCCGCGATCTGCCCGGCAAAAACCCCAAGGGGGTCAAGAATCCCGTTCCCGGGGTGGACCTGGAAAACGACTTCGCACCGACGTACACGACAATCCGCGGCAAGAAGAAGACCGTGGACGAGTTGCGAAAAGCCGCCCGAAACGCCCAAGGCATTTGGCTTGCAACCGACCTTGACCGAGAGGGTGAGGCCATCGCCTGGCATCTCGCCGAGGCGCTCGGTATTCCCATCGAAGACGCCCATCGCGTTGTGTTCAACGCCATCACGCAGAAAGAAATACAAAAGGCCTTCGAGCGCCCCCGCAAGATCGACCTCAACAAGGTCAACGCCCAGCAGGCAAGACGCATCCTGGATCGAATTGTCGGCTATCAGGTCTCACCGTTGCTCTGGAAGAAGGTGGCGGGAGGCCTCAGCGCCGGGAGAGTACAATCAGTGGCGGTCCGGGTCGTGGTTGAGCGCGAACGGGAGATAGCGGCATTTGTCCCGGATGAATACTGGAAAGTGACGGCCGGTTTCACGGTCAGGAATGAAGCAGCGGACATGTTAAAGCAGGACTGGGAGGCCTGGCTTGGAAAGGCGCCGGCGGAGAAAAACGGCCGGAAGTCCAACGGGCGGACCATAAAGGAGAAAAACGCCTGGCTCTCGGAGCACGACTCGTTCCAGGCTGAACTCGTTGAGGTGGCAGGAAAAAAGTTCGAGGCCCTGGACGCCGGCTCTGTAGTCTCGGTGCTCAAACGTATCGGATATCGCGTCCTGGAGCGCGAGGATATTGAAGTGCCCGATGCCAAGGGCCCGGCAAAACACCAGGTGCGTTTGACCGGAAGGCTTGAACTCCCGTCAGAGTGGAAGATTCGATCCATACAGACCAAGCGCACCCAGAGCCGCCCCTATGCCCCCTTCATCACGAGCACACTTCAGCAGGCGGCGGCCAACCAGCTCGGACTTACTGCCCAGAGCACCATGCGGATCGCCCAGAACCTCTACGAGGGCGTTACAATCAAGGGTGCCGGATCCGTGGGGCTCATCACCTACATGCGAACCGACTCCACCCACCTTTCCGGAGAGGCCGTGGAGGCGGTCCGGGAGTACATCGCCTCGACCTATGGAAAACCCTACCTGCCCTCCCGCCCGAACGTGTTCGCTTCATCCAACAAGTCTGCCCAGGAGGCCCACGAAGCGATCCGCCCTACGGACGTAAGCCTCACCCCGGAGTCGGTGCGCGGATCCCTGGACGACCGGCACTACAAGCTCTACAAACTCATATGGGAACGCGTGGTCGGTTGCCAGATGACCAACGCCCAGTGGGACACTTCAACCGTGCTCGTGGAAGGCCCTCTCGGTCCCATACGATCCAATGAAGCCATGCAACGATCCACGGGGTCCGAGGAAGCGGCGGTGTTTCGAGCCACGGGGCGCATACTGGTGTTCGACGGGCACTACCGTGTTACCGGGGTCCCGAATCACTCCGATGAAGCCTTGCTTCCAACCCTGTCCGTAGATCGGAAAGTCAATGCTTTTTTCATGGACCCGGCCCAACACTTCACACAGCCGCCCCCGCGCTACACCGAGGCAAGCCTGGTTAAAAAACTCGAGACCGAGGGTATCGGCAGACCCAGCACCTATGCCCAGATAATCCAGGTTATTCAGGATCGGAAATATGTGGAAAAAACCCAGGGAAGATTTTACGCAACCGACCTGGGCGAGGTGGTGACGGATAAGCTGGTGGAGGCCTTTCCCGATATTCTCCAGGTGGGCTACACCCGTGACATGGAGCAGAAGCTGGACGACATAGAGGAAAAACAGGCGGACTGGATTCAGATGCTCCGGGACTTTTACGGCCCTTTCCAGAGAGACCTGGGAGCCGCATACGAGAGCATGGGTCACGCCAAGGCCGAGACCGAACCGGCCCCTCATACCTGTCCGGAGTGCGGTGGGGGCACCGCATACCGCTTCGGCAAAAACGGTCGTTTTCTAAGCTGCGTCAACTACCCCAAGTGCACCTTTGCAGCACCCATTGATCGCAACGGAAATCCGGTGGAACCTGCTTTGACTGACGTAGCCTGCCCCAAGTGCAGCCGTCCGATGACGCTGCGAAAAGGTCGATTCGGCCCCTTCCTGAGCTGTACCGGTTACCCTGAGTGTGACGGGATCCTGAACCTGGACCGCAAGGGGGCTGTGGAACCGCCCAAGGTGCCTCCGCTCCTGACGGACCTGGAATGCCCTAAGTGCTCGTCACGCCTGAACCTCCGTCGAGGGAGGAAAGGCCCCTGGCTGAGCTGCTCCAAGTTTCCCAAATGCCGCGGCCGTCTGGGCTGGGCCTCGCTGGAGCCGGAAGTGAAGGAAAAATGGGAAACGGCCCTTGAACAGCATGAGAAGGCCCATCCCCGGCCGGTACTTCGCGACATCAATGGAGAGCCCCTTCCCGAAAACCACCACCCCCGAACCCTTGCCGGCCGCGTTGAAGAGGCCGCCGAGACTTCAGCCGATCCGGTATGACGTCAAGGTCCCGGATCAGGGCACACACGAATGCGTCCGCTCGGTTGCACCGCCTCCACCGCATTGGACAGTCTGTTCAACAACACCTGCCTCATCTTCTGCCCGTCGACTGCAGCATCGCCCATATCCTTCTCGTATTGTAGGCACACATTTATGCCCTACTTTTTTGTCCCGGGCGGGATGAGAAGGACCATTTTGTCGATGAGCTCATTGAGGTTCAACCTCTTGTTTTTGCGTTCATGAAATGAATCTCAAGTGCAACTACGATTATTCCTTTGGCATAATTATTAAAACAATAAAGACATATTGACGAAGACATGCATTTATGTTCAAATCCGAACCCGCTTGAAACGGCCTCCTTAAACCCTGTTAGATATTCATTCAACTCCTAAGAACACACGGACCGCCTCATCAGATGCATATAACGGACCTTGGGAGGGGCTATGAGGAAGAATGAAAAAGCTGCTGCGGTACTGGTAGTGAATGACGAGAGGAGTGTTCGACAGGCACTGTCAATGGCTCTCGAGAGCTCATATGAAGTCTTCCAGGCAGCCGGCGGCAAGGAAGCGATGGACATCGTACGCCAAAACAATGTGGACCTGGTCCTCCTGGATATCCTTCTTCCAGATGTGGACGGCATTATTCTTATCGGGAAGCTCAAGAGTACCGATCCCCACCTCGAAGTCGTCATGGTCACGGCGGTCAGGGAAATCCGTACCGCCGTAAAGGCCATCAAGGCGGGGGCCTATGAGTACGTGGTCAAGCCTTTTGTGGTGGACGAGGTCCGAAACGTCATTCACCGCGCACTGGAGAAACATCGTCTTACCCGGGAGGTGGCCTGTCTTCGCCGGGAACTGGAGAGTCACAAACCCTTTGAAAAAATGGTCGGGCGGGACGAAAAGATGCGTCATGTCTATCAGGTTATCTCAATGCTGGCCCGCAATGACGAGACGGTCCTTGTTCAGGGGGAAAGCGGAACCGGAAAGGAACTGGTTGCACGGGCTATTCACAACCTGAGTCATCGATGGAACAAGCCCTTTACGGTTTTGAACTGTGCCGCGGTGCCTCAGACTCTCATAGAGCGGGAGCTTTTCGGTCACAATCGGGGTGCCTTCACCAACGCCACCAAAACGCTGCCCGGAAAACTGGAGATTACAGAGGGGGGCACCGTATTCCTGGACGACATCGACACCATTGAGACAAACACTCAGGCCAAGCTCCTTCGGGTCATTCAGCACAAGGAGTTCGAACGTCTGGGAGGAAACAAGACGATCAGAGCGGATATACGCTTCGTCGCGGCCTCCAACAGGGACCTTCATTCCCTGATCCGGGAGGGGCGGTTCCGCGAGGATCTCTTCTTCCGGCTGAATGTCTTTCCGGTTCACATTCCTCCCCTGCGCCATCGGCGCAGCGACATACCCCTGCTGGCGAACCACTTTCTTAAACGTCACAGGGGGAACGGGCAGGGCAACCCGGTGAGGTTTTCAAAAGAGGCCCTGAAAAGACTCATTCGATATGACTGGCCGGGGAACGTTCGGGAACTGGAAAACCTGGTCCTTCATGTGTGCACGGTCACACGCAAGAACGTAATCAGCGCTCAGGATCTTCCGCTCAATCAACCTTCTACCGGCGGAACCGGCATAAAACCTCTGAAAAAAGCCATAGAAGACTTTGAACGCGCATACATCGGCGACGTCCTGGAACAGTTCAACGGCTCCCGCCGGCAAACCGCCGAAAGGCTCGACATCCACAGAAACACCCTCCTGGGAAAAATTTCCCGTCTAGGGCTTTGACGTCAAATCCTACGGCGTGCCCTTCCGGTTTCCAGAAAAGCGGAGAAGTTTTCATAGTGCCGCACGTCTACTTCCGGCCAGTAGTCAAGCCCCGCCCGCCTGAGGTGGCGGTCGTCAACACGAAAACCCAGGGGATGGATCAGGTGAAGCGTGATCTCCGCGGCCCCGCAGAGCCTGGCGATATTGCCCGTATTGGAGGGAATCTCCGGCTGATAGAGGACGATATGAAGCGGTGGCGCTTCCAGGATACGATGCTCTGTTCGATCCATGACACTCATGCCCTGTGGATGAATTGAAGCATGAGCCGATATGACCGCCGATTGTTCACCGGCTCTGAAAAAGGTCCTTTCAGATAATGTCCCTGGGTTGAGAAACTTGTCACGGCCTTAGAAGATCCAGCAAGGGAGTGGATTCGTTTTGAGAACTCATTTCCACCCTCGACCGGACAAGCCCGCAATCATCGAGGGCCCTCGCGGCTTCCCGGCGCGCTGTCTCGGGCAGGTTGTTCTCGAGGCTCAAGTGGGCAGGCACCAGCACGGCCAGGTCTTCGTGCGCCAGGGCGCGAACGAGGTCAGCGGCCTGGTCGTTGGAGAGGTGCCCGTCCGGCCCCACAATACGGCGTTTCAAGAAAAGGGGGTACGGCCCTGCGTCCAGCTTCTTCACATCATGATTGAACTCGACGATCAGTGCCCGGCACCCCCTGAGGCGATCCTCCACGACACGGGTGCTTCGGCCCAGGTCGGTGATAAGGCCGAGCCGGCAACCGTTACACGAGACAACAAGCCCGATCGGATCGGCGGCATCATGGCACTTTGTGAAGGTCTCCACGTTAAGATCGCCGATAGTCAGGGTTTGACCGGTCTGAATCACCACGGGAGTGTGGATATGGCCCAGGGCTTTCAGACCCTGCCGGTACGTTGAACCGTTTATGTAGACGGGAATTCCCAGTCTGCGGGCCAGAGGTCCGGCGCCTCGAATGTGATCCGTGTGCTCGTGGGTGATAATGAGGGCATCAATCTCCATCGCATCCACGTGGAGATCATTAAGCCTCCTGAGGATCTCCCTGCAGCTCAACCCGGCATCTATCAGGACTCTCGTACGCTCTGTTTCCACATAACAGGAATTGCCTCCGCTTCCGGAGGCAAGCACGGAAAATCGCATGGCCAAACCATTTCTGTCTTTCAGTCAGTGGACACAGAACGGTGTCGGTGTCGGTGTGTGTTACGGTGAAGGTGCCGGCACAGTCGGCCGTAAAGCCTCTAACACCCTGTCACTTTCTCAGCCCATCGGCTCAACAACTCAACAGCTCATCAGCTGTCATAGTCTTCATAATGCCGGCCTGATCAATTGATCCCACTGTGCCCAAACCCCCCTTCCCCTCTATCCGTATCGTCAAGTTCCGGGAGCTCTTCAAATTGCGCGTGAAAGACCCGATTGATCACCATCTGTCCGATACGCTCTCCCCTCCGGACGGTATACGCCTCGGAACCCCAGTTGATGAGCACAATGCCGATCTCACCCCGGTAGTCGGAATCGATGGTCCCGGGTGCGTTGACCATGCCGATCCCGTGTCTGAGCGCAAGGCCGCTCCTGGGCCTTATCTGGCCCTCATACCCCGAAGGAATGGAGACGGCGATACCGGTGGGGATCAGGCGAATCTCTCCCGGCCGCAGTACAACTTCATCTAATATGGCGGCGCGAAGGTCCATCCCGGCCGACCCCCCGGTTTCATAACCGGGGAGCTCAAGACCTTCAGATCCGGGAAGGCGTTTGATGCCGATTCGGACTCTTCCGCCGGCGGATTCTGGTCCCATGAGAAAAAAAGGGCTCCCTATGAAGGAGACGCCTTGATCGAGGCCTTGTCTTTCGGGGCGGGATCAGTGAACCTCAGAAGCCCGGAGTCCACGTCACTCTCTGCAAGCGGACCCAGTGTCACCAGCGACACGGTACTGTCCTGAAAGCATTGCCGTGCCACGCGGATCACATCCTCGCGGCTGACCTTACGCAGATTCTCGATCAATTCGTCGTAACTGATGTACCGGTTGTACACATACTCGTTTTTTGCCATGCGCATCATTCGAGTATCCGTACTCTCCGATCCTAGAAGAATGCCGCCTACCAGGTGCTCCCGCATCATTTCCATTTCGTCTTCGCCCAACTCTCCATCGAGGATCCTTCGGACTTCATTCCGGAGGACCTCCAGGGCCTCGTTTACCCACCGCGGGTCAGTAGCCAGATACACACCAAAAAGCCCTGTATCAAGGTAGGCGCTGAGAAATGAGTATACGGCATAAGCCAGGCCGCGCTTTTCCCGAATCTCCTGGAAAAGGCGGGAACTCATATTGCCCCCGAGCAGAGTATTGAGCAGTGCGCCTGCAAGACGGTCTTCGCTGGTGAGTTCGGGTGCCCTCACACCTATGCATAGATGCACCTGCTCGAGGTCTTTTTCGTGAAAAAAGGCACCGGGCTGCAAGGAGGGACGACTCTCGTTTTCGACGGCGGAGCCGCTTTCCAGGGAATCGAAAAGTGGCCGAAACGACTTGGTCAGACGGTCATGATCGATATTGCCTGCGGCCGTGATGATCATCCGTTCCGGCGTGTAATAGCGGTGCAGGTAGTCGATAACGAGGTCCCTGGCGATTGTAGAAACCGTTTCACCACTACCCAGGACGCTCATGCCGATAGGATGATCCGGCCAGCAGTGAGAGCTGTGGAGCAGATGGATATATTCCTCGGGCGTGTCCTCCACCATGCTGATCTCCTGAAGAATGACCTGCTTCTCACGGGCCATCTCCTCAGAATCGAAAACCGACTGGAGGAGCAAATCCGAGAGGATGTCGATGGCCCGGGGAAGGTCCCTGTCCAGGACCTTGGCATGGATGCACGTGTTCTCCTTTCCCGTGAATGCGTTGGACAGCCCGCCTATGGCATCCAGTTCCCTGGCTATATCCAGGCTCGAGCGCCGGCGCGTTCCCTTGAAAATCATGTGCTCAATGAAGTGGGAGATCCCGTTTTCGTCAGGCAGTTCGTCACGGGACCCCACGTCTACCCAGACGCCCAGGGAAACGGAACGGACGTGGGGCAGACGTTCGGAGAGGATCTTTACCCCGTTGTCCAGTACCGTCTTATTATGCATCGTCCAGTGTCTCTCCCAGCGCCGCCTTTCTGGATAAGGCGATCCTTCCATTCTTGTCTATGTCGATCACCTTGACGAGCACCTCGTCTCCTTCATTGAGAATGTCCGTCACCTTGTTAACGCGATCCTTGTCGAGCTGGGAGATGTGAACCAGGCCGTCTGTTCCGGGAAGGATTTCCACAAACGCCCCGAAATCCATTATCTTTCGCACTTTTCCCCGGTAGAGGTTCCCGACCTCGGCCTCCTGAATGAGTTTCTTGATCATGTCTACAGCCAATTTCGCGCTCTCGGCATCATGGGCGGCGATGACCACCTTGCCCGAGTCATCCACATTGACCTTGCACTCCGACAGGGCGGTAATCTCCCTGATGGTCTTTCCTCCCGGGCCGATCACCGTCTTGATCTTCTCCGGGTGAATCTGGATAGTGGTTATGCTCGGAGCGTACGGGGAAATTTCCTTCCGCGACCCGGGAATGGCCTCATTCATCTTGTCCAGGATGTGGAGTCTCGCCTGCCTGGCCTGGGCCAGCGCCTGCTGAAATATCTCCCGGGTTATGCCGTCGATCTTGATGTCCATCTGAAGGGCGGTGATGCCGTCCTTCGTTCCGGTCACCTTGAAATCCATGTCGCCGTAATGGTCCTCGTCACCAATGATGTCCGTCAACACCGCCACCTTGTCACCTTCGGCAATCAGGCCCATGGCTACTCCTGCAACGGCATCCTTGATGGGCACGCCTGCCTCCATCAGAGAAAGGGAGCCCCCGCACACGCTGGCCATGGAGGAAGAGCCGTTGGATTCCAGGATCTCCGAGACCACGCGGACCGTGTACTGAAACTCGTCCTCGTCCGGCATCACAGGCAAGAGCGCGCGCCTTGCGAGGGCGCCGTGTCCGATCTCCCGGCGGCCGGGTCCCCCCAGCCGTTTTGCCTCGCCCACGGAATATGGAGGGAAGTTATAGTGCAGAATAAACCGCCTGAAGGAATCCCCCAGGATCGTCTCGATCTTCTGGGAGTCCATCTCGGTCCCCAGAGTAGTCAGGACAAGGGCCTGGGTCTCGCCGCGTGTGAACAGGGCCGAGCCGTGCACCCGGGGAAGGACGCCCACAATGCACTCTATGTTCCTGACCTCATCAAACGGGCGCCCGTCGATTCGCTTCCCCTCTTCGAGGGCCATCCTGCGGACCATCTCTTTCTCCAGGTCGTGAATCATGTTCTTGATCTCACCCGTCCTGTCCCCATAAGTATCGGAGAGTTCTTCCAGGGCCTTCCTGGGCACCTCTCCCCGCTTCTTCTGGCGGAGCCCCTTGTCCGCCGTGGTGATAACTTCCCTGAGCCCGGGCTCGGACAGCGTCTTGACCCGGGAAAGGAGTTGCTCATCTACAGTCACGGGCGGCAGCACCCGCTTGGTTTTCCCTACGGCCTCCCTTAACTGGTCCTGCATGTCCAGCATGGGCTGGAGCGACTCGTGGCCGAAGAGGATCGCGTCGGTCATGTCTTCCTCTGACGCGAACTCCGCACCGCCCTCAACCATGACCACAGCGGACCGGTTTCCCGCGACTATCAGGTTGATATCACTGTCTTCCTGCTGCGTGACCGTGGGGTTGGCGATGAAGGAGCCGTTGACGCGACCGACACGCACGGCGGCGATCGGGCCATGAAACGGGATGTCCGATACTTCCATTGCGGCGGAGGCGCCCAGAATGGCCAGGACATCCGCCTCGTTCTCCTTGTCTGTGGACAGAACGCTCGCAATGACCTGGGTTTCAAAATGATAATTATCGGGGAACAATGGGCGCAGAGGTCTGTCTATCAGCCGCGCCACCAGGGTCTCGCGCTCGCCCGGCCGGCCCATGTCTCTTCGAAAAAAATTACCCGGGAACTTGCCGCCGGCATATGACATTTCCTGGTATTCAACGGTGAGGGGCAGAAAGTCGATGCCCTCGCGGACATCTTCCGTTCCCACTACGGTCACAAGAACGACCGTTTGGCCGAGTGTTACGACCACTGAGCCGCTGGCCTGCCTGGCTATGCGTCCCGTCTCCATGTGGAGAGTCTGGTCGTTTATTTCCATGGATACGCTCTTTATCATAGATAAAATCTCCTTTCAGATGACAATATTCATTACTCGAACCTGGGGCATGTACTGAGCCTCGGCAAAGGCTTACCTCCGAATCCCGAGTTCCTTGATGATGTTCTGGTAACGCCCTACATCGACCTTTTTGAGGTAGTTGAGAAGCCTTCGGCGCTGTCCGACCAGCTTGAGCAGACCGCGCCTGGAGTGATGGTCCTTCTTGTGTGTCTTGAAATGATCGTTCAGCGACGTGATACGGTTCGACAAAAGCGCTATCTGAACCTCGGGCGACCCCGTGTCCTTTTCATGGAGCTTGAACCGATCAATGATTCCTCTTTTGGCTTCCGGCGTAAAGACCACTTTCATACCTCCTTATGGAATGTAAATGATGAGCCAGGGACTCAATTGAACACCCTGATAATTTTAGTGTTTTCCCCGACACTGTGTGCACTCGGGGTTGTATCGATGACAGCGACCAACTCCCCGTCGCAAAGGAGCTGCACCCGCCCGCCGGGGACTTCCGGTCCCTCCCGCGCGGGCTGTATTTCCTCACAAGCAGGATGATATCCGTTTCTAATCTTTGCAGCCAGGTCCTCATTGATCCGCACCTTGGGCATGTCCGGCAGGGACTCTGCTAACGGGACAATGCGTTCCCGCACCAATAACCGTCCCTGTCCGCCATCCAGAAGACCTGAATCAACTGCATCCTCCACACTATGAGAGCCGCTGGCCGTGCGCCTGAGGGCGCTCAAGTGAGCGCCTGTTTCAAGGGCTCTTCCCAGATCAAATGCCAGGCTCCTGAGATAGGTGCCCGGTGAACACACTACATCCACAATCACCCTGGGCAGCTTCATAGAAAGGAGTTCGATGGCGTGGACAATCACTTTTCTCCGGGGCAATTCAACCTCGGCCCCCTTCCGCGCCAGTTTGTAGGCCCTGATTCCCTGCACCCGTACCGCTGAATAAGCAGGGGGAACCTGTTCGATTTCACCAATAAAACCGTCCAGAACCTCCTGTATGAATGACCCCTTCCAGTCCGGCACGGGATTCTCTTGAACCACCCGCCCATCGGGGTCGTATGTGTCCGTCTCGATTCCAAGAAGGATCTCGGCCCGATACCGCTTCTTGCCGGCCATGAGGAACGGAGAGAGCTTAGTCCCCTGACCCAAAAGTACGACCAGAAGCCCGGTGGAAAACGGGTCCAGGGTTCCAGCATGACCCACCTTCTTGATGCCCGTGAGGCGTCTTACCTTCCGGACTATGTCAAAAGAGGTTACTTTCGCCTCTTTGTCTACAAGTAGGATGCCGTCCGGGACCCCATTTTCGTAAGCGGTCCCGCTCTTCTCCAGCCATGACACCCTACGATTCCTCTTCGTCGAGCCCTTCGGGCATAAGGCTGTCCAGCAGCTTTTCCATTTTCTCGCCGTGCTCGAGCGAGGTATCGTGACGAAAATCAAGGTCCGGGACGTACCTCAGTTCCATTCGCGCTCCGATCTCGCGCCTGATGAAGCCCTTGGCGCTCGAGAACCCATCCAGCACCTCTTCGGGTCCAACATCCCGCCCGAGCACACTGAAGTGCACCCTGGCGTACTTCAGGTCCTTGCTCATATCCACACCGGTAAGAGTCACCCCTCTGACACGGGGGTCCTTAACCCTGTGCTCAATGAGCTCCGCGATCTCCTTTAATAACTGCTCCCCGACCCTTTCGGATCGTTTTCCGGCCAGCAAAACACCACCCCGTCAATTGTCACCCGCGCTGCCGGGTGAAATCACACGTTAAGGATCTCAATATGGGAATCCACGATTTCAGCGAGATGAAGTGATTCCGCAAAAGCCAGCACGTTCGTCAGTGATGAGTCCACATGCCTCCGGTCGTTTCCCACAGTACATACCCCGAGTTCGATCCGCTGCCAAAGGTCATTGGATCCCACCTCGGCCACAGCGACATTGAAGCGATGCTTGATTCGATCCACAATGCTTCGCACCACCTTCCGCTTCCCTTTCAAGGACCGGTTGTCATGAACCAGCAAGGCGATTTTGAGTGTGCCCACAACCATAATAGATCAGAGTTCCGGTCTGACTTCCTGAATCTCGTAAACCTCGAAGACGTCTCCAGGCTTGATGTCCTGAAAGTTCTCCAAACTGATGCCGCACTCGTACCCGGACTGGACTTCCTTGACATCCTCCTTGAAGCGCCTCAACGAGCCCACCTTGCCGTCGAAAACCACGACATCGTCCCGAAGCAGCCGGACATTCGAATTACGCAGCACGTGCCCGTCCGTTACCTGGCATCCTGCAATGGTCCCCACCTTGGGGACATGGAATGTCTCCTTGATGTTCGCCCGCCCGATAACGTGTTCCCGATACTCCGGTTCGAGCATGCCGACCATGGCGTCCTTGATGTCTTTGATTACGTTGTAGATGATGTCGTAATGTCGTATGTCCACCTTCTCCCGCTCCGCCACCTCCCTAACCCTTGGATTGGCGCGCACGTTGAACCCGATGACGATGGCGCCCGAAGCCGAGGCCAGCATGATGTCCGTTTCAGTGATCGCCCCGGTCGAGGAATGAATAATCTTGAGTTTTACTTCATCCGAAGGCAGTTTGAGGAGGGAATCCGATATGGCCTCGATGGATCCCTGTACATCGGCCTTAATAACGATGTTCAGTTCCTTTACCTCGCCTTCCTTGATCCGCTCGAACAGGTCGTCCAGGCTCACTATCCCCCGCTTGTCGACGACTTCGGTCCGAGTGAGCCCCTGTCGATGCTCCGCCACCTGCTTGGCTGTCTTTTCGTCTTTGACCACTATGAAATCGTCACCGGCCTTTGGGACGCCGCTGATCCCGTAAATCTCCACGGGCACCGACGGACCCGCCTGATCCATGCGGCGACCGCGATGGTTCACCATGGCTCGAACCCTCCCATAGTTCTCACCACAGATGAATAAGTCCCCCTGCCTCAGAGTGCCTGTCTTGATCAGCACTGTGGCCACGGAACCGCGGCTCTTGTCGAGCCTGGCCTCAATGATGGTCCCCTGCGCGTTTCTGTTCGGGTTCGCCTTGAGTTCAAGGATCTCGGACTGAAGAGCGAGGAGTTCCATGAGATCATCCACGCCTTGGCCGGTCTTGGCGGAGAGCTGGGCGTAAAGCGTCTCGCCGCTCCATTCTTCGGGAACAAGGTCCAAGTCGGCGAGCTCACGCTTGACGCGGTCCGGATCAGCCTCGGGCTTGTCCATTTTGTTGATGGCCACAATGATCGGAATGCCGGCGGCCCGGGCGTGATTGATTGCCTCCTTGGTCTGAGGCATGACGCCGTCATCCGCCGCCACCACCAGAACGATGATATCGGTAACTTTGGCACCCCTCGCCCTCATGGCCGTAAAAGCCTCGTGTCCGGGCGTGTCGAGGAAGACCACGTCTCCGGTGGGAGTGTTCACGTAGTAGGCCCCGATGTGCTGCGTGATACCGCCCGATTCGCCCTCAATGATATTGGAATGCCGGATATAGTCGAGCAGGCTGGTCTTTCCGTGATCCACATGCCCCATTATGGTCACCACGGGTGGGCGCGGAAGCAGGTCGGCCGGCTCGTCCTCCAGTTCCCTGAGGACATCCTTCATTTCCAATACATTCAGCTCCAGCTCATAGCCGAAGTCGTCGGCCACGAGTGACGCCGTTTCGAAATCAATGGTCTGATTGATATGGGCGACAACCCCCTGGTCCATAACGGTCCGGATGACCCCGGCGGCCTTGACGCCCATGGCCTTGGCGAGTTCCCCCACCGTGACCTGTTCGGGGACCTTGATTCGTCGCTTGCTCGCCTTGGGAACGGTAATCTCGGTCTGCTTGAACCGCTTGCCGCTCTCCCGGCCCTTCTTGGCGCCCTTCTTGCCCTTACGCCCGGGGAATCTTCCGGCATAGAGGTCGTCACGTTCGAACACCTCCAGCTTGCGGCTCTTGACGGCTTTTTTCTTTACAGCTTTTTTCTTTTCCTTCTTCCTTATGGGCTTTCCATCCTCGTCAAGTGGAGGGGGGGGAGGGGGAGGAACAATCTCCTGAGGAGCGGGCGGCTTGGGTCTGGCGGGCTCCGGCTTCTCGGGGGCCTGAATCTCTTTTGCCGTCCGAACGGTCTCCTTCAACGGCCCTTCTTCTGCCAGCTTGATGATCTTGGCAGGTTTTTCCGAGGCCTTTTTCTTTCCCTTTTTCGCCTTGACCTTTCCCTTGGCCTTGGCCTTTGGCTCGGTAATATCCTCTTCCGGAATCTCCGAGGGTTTCAAGTCCTTTACAGGAGACTCCACATCCTCCACGACCTCCGCAGGTGCTGTCGTCTGCTCAGCCGCTTCCACCGGTTCCGCCGCTTCTTCCGATTCCTTCCGTAAATGCGCAGCCGGAATACTGGTCACGGGTTCCCCTACTTCCGCGGGTTCACCGGGAGATATGGTCTCTCCTTCCGCAACGTCAGAAACCACCTCTTCGGGCGGTGCACCTTCCGGAGCAGGGGCGGGCTCTTTTTCCGGCTCGACGCGAACGGTTTTCTTTCGCCTTCGAATCACGGTCGGCTTTACCCGTTTCTCCTCAATAACCTCGGACACCTTACCCGTAACTATATCGCGGGCCCTGGTCACTTCCGATTCATCCAGTGTACTCATGTAGTTCTTGATCGGCATTCCACCGGCGATCAGTCTTTCGACGAGCACCTTGCTCTCCAGATTCAGCTCCTTGGCCAACTCGTATACCCTGACTTTAGCCATCTACTCCCCCAAAACATCGGTTCCGTAGGTTCGATTCGTTCGCTCGCTGTCTTATGCGGCAACCTTTCGTGCGTCTGAAAACCGACGCCTGCTTTATCCACCGTTAGAGAGTTCGCGGGACAGCCGCACTGCAGCTTCCGTCCTGAAAACCCGGGAGAGCCTTTTGTGCGTCTTGAGCTTGCTGCGGCAAGCGTGTCGGTTACAGACATATGCCCCGCGCCCAATTTCGGTCATGCCGGAGTCTTCTCGAATCTCCCCTGTTTCGCTCAGGGCCAGCCTCTGTAATTCCTGCTTGGGGCGCTTGGTTCCGCAGGCGATGCAGGTTCTGAGCGGGATATGCCCCTTAGTTCTCGTCATGATCCGACACGCCGGGACCATCGGCGTTTTCAACGTCCTTTTCTGCTTCTTCTGCTTTACCGGCATCTGCAGGAGGAGGCGCTTTGGCTTCCGATGCCTTTGCCTCTTCCTCTTCCTCTTCCTCTTCCTCTTCCTTTCGCCGGACATAGCCCGAAGCGCTGTGAAGGAGCTTGGAGGCCTTTTCCCCCCCGATCCCACGAACAGTCATCAACTCCTCTTCCGTTGAGGCGGCCACGTCTTCGGCGGACCGGAAACCGGACTGATAAAGGCTCGTGGCCGTGGCTTCCCCCACCTCTTCGAGTTCCAGCAGGGACGCATAAGCATCCCGCAGGTTCTGACTGTATGCGGTCTCGCTTACCACATCGAGATGCCAGCCGGAAATCTTGGACGCTAAACGGACGTTCTGACCTCTCCTGCCGATGGCAAGTGAGAGTTGATCATCCGGCACAACCACCTCCATGGAACGATTCGCCTCGTCCACCACCACACGCACTATCTCAGCAGGCGCCAGTGCATTCACTATAAATTTCGCCGGATCCGGATCCCATGTTACAATATCGATTTTTTCTCCGCGAAGCTCCTGCACCACGGCCTGGACCCTGGAACCTTTCATGCCCACGCAGGCGCCCACCGGATCGATGTCCGAATCCTTCGACGCCACCGCGATCTTGGAGCGGCTGCCGGGTTCGCGGGCCGCCTGCACGATGGTCACGATCCCTTCAGCGATTTCCGGCACCTCATTTTCGAAGAGTGCCGAAAGAAAGTTTGGATGGGTCCTTGAAAGGATTATCTGGGGTCCCCTGCTGTATTGTTTCACGTCCATTATGTACGCCCGGATCCGATCTCCCTGGCGATATGTCTCGCGCGGAATCTGTTCCTTCGTGGGAAGTTCCGCCTCAGCTCGTCCCAGGTTGGCGATAATTGATCCCTTATCGAACCGCTGAACGATGCCGTGGATGATCTCCCCTTTGCGGTCCTTGAAGTCATCATAGACGATGTTCCGCTCCGCCTCCCTCAGTCGCTGCATGATCACCTGCTTGGCCGACTGTGCCGCGATACGCCCGAAGCGATCAGTGTCCATCTTGACACCGACGGCGTCACCGAGTTCGAACTCGGGATCGAGCTTTTTGGCCTCCTTGACGGATATCTGGAGATCCTCGGCCTCTACCTCCTCCACCACCTCCTTGAATTCGAAGACCTCGATCTCTCCGAGCTCCTCGTTGAAGGTGACCTCGAGGTCGTAGTTAGGCCCCATCTTTTTGCGGGCGGCGGCCTTGACCGCCTCCTCCAGGGTGTGAATCAGGATCTCCCGGTCCAGCCCCTTTTCCCGGCTCACCTGGTCTATGACTCTTAACAATTCCGAAATCATGATTCCTTCTCTCCAGACATGGGGTTCTCAATGGCCGATGGAAAGCAGGGTATTGGTGGGCGAAAGCCGGTCTTCATGTCCTTCGGATCCTGCGGATCAGAAATCGTACACCAGATTCGCCTTCTCCACCTCCTCGATGGAAAAAGACACCTCGGCCCCATCCACGAGCAAGGTGATCATGTCGCCTTCCACCCTCTCCAGCACCCCTTCGTAGTTACGACGGCCTTCCCTGGGGTGAATCGTTCGCAGCTTCACTTTTCTGCCTGCCGCCCCTTGAAAGTCCTTCTTCTTCTTCAACGGGCGGTTAATTCCCGGTGAGGACACCTCGAGCACATATTCGTGATCAATAATGTCCCGCACGTCTAACACGTCCCCGATCTCGCCGCTCACCCCGGCGCAGTCATCGACGGTTATGCCGCCTTCCCGGTCTATGAACAACCGGAGCACCCAACGGCCGTGCTTCGACACATACTCCACATCCACGAGTTCGAAGCCCATGTCTTCCAGAACAGGGGCGATGAGATCTGCGACCTCCTGTGCCGTGCCTTTGGCATCGAGAGCCATGCTTGTCCTTGTTCCAGACGCAATATGCGTCCGGGTCCCGGTTTGCCTGATTCCGCCGGAAACCCTGGGGTCCGGCCCATGATGTTGCGGAGGCGTTGTGCAGGTCGGCTGCCGAATCGAGGGTTCGCCCACAAAAAGAAAAAGCGGGTGAAGGAACCCGCTTCCTCATAGCAGACGAACTGGTCACTGGCCGATTGCGCCAGATCCATCAGGAGATGGGCAATGACTACACCAGTCCGCAATTCGAAGTAAAGGCCGGGT
Organism: Desulfatiglandales bacterium; assembly: GCA_041685835.1. Taxonomy (GTDB): domain Bacteria; phylum Desulfobacterota; class DSM-4660; order Desulfatiglandales; family HGW-15; genus JAIPEI01. The sequence goes on along the minus strand of JAWLEX010000052.1, from coordinate 795 downwards.
TTTCGAACCGACCGGAAACCTCAAAAAGGGAATCAGGCCTTACATTGGAAAGTGGAGCGGGCAACGGGGATCGAACCCGCGACCCCAAGCTTGGGAAGCTTGTGCTCTGCCAGCTGAGCTATGCCCGCCCTCGAACTCTCCCGCACTCCCCTTGGGGAGCCTCAGAAATAATTAGTTTCCGCGATTAAGAACGTTTTATTATAAAGGTGAAACCCATGAAGTCAAGCAGTTTTAAGATACCGTCGAATACCTTGACATATCCCTTTGAAAACCATAAAATTTTGACCCGATGTAATCAAACCCCAACAAGGAGAAAAAAACACCCTTGCAAGACGACTCCGGCCCCGGCCTGCTGGGTCTCATCAAATCCTTTCTTCGAAAGAAACCATCCCTTGTCAAGGGCTCTGACCTCACCGAAGAGATTCATGATCTCATGGACGAGGGTCAGGCCAAGGGGCTCATTACCGGTGAAGAATCGGATATGGTCTATGGCGTCCTCGATCTGAAGGAAACCACGGCCCATTCCATCATGGTCCCCCGCACGGAAATGTTCTCGGTCGCCGTGGATGCCACCCTGGATGAGGTGATCCGGCTCGTTACGGAATGCGGCCACACCAGGATCCCTTTCTACAAAGGAACCGTCGATATAATCGTGGGCACCCTTCATGCCAAGGACCTGCTCAGGCTCTGGGGACAGCCGCCGCAGACACCCATTCCCATGGACATCCTCCGCCCCCCCTTCTTTGTCCCGGGGACAACCAGGGTCATGGACCTGCTAAGAAACCTGCAGGAAAA
>JAWLEX010000185.1:0-4481 GCA_041685835.1 Desulfatiglandales bacterium | reverse complement strand
CCTGCCCGGCAGTTCCGTGCCGCGACTCATGATCTCGATATATCCCGCGTAGCTGAACAGGCGGTTGCGCTTCCGGGCGGTCAGCTCCTTCACGATGCCGAGCTGCTCCAGATGACCGAGAGCCTTGTTGACCGTGGCCGGGGTGATTCCGGTCTTCTCCACCAGCGAGCCGGAGGTGGCGATGGGGTGCTCCATGAGTGCCCGGTGGATCTGCATGGTGGATGCCGCCGGCCGCCCGAGGCCGCTGATCTTGTCACGGTCCTGGTTCGACAGGTCGAGGAGCTGCTGGGCGGTTTCCACCGCCTGGGTGGCGGTGACGGTCACCGCTTCGGCGAAGAAGTCGAGCCAGGCTTCCCAGTCGCCGGTTAGCCGTACATTGTTGAGCAGCTCGTAGTAATACTGGCGGTGCGTTTTGAAATAGAGGCTGAGGTAGAGCATCGGCTCCCGCAGCACCTTCTGCTCGTACAACAGCAGGGTTATCAGCAGACGCCCCAGACGGCCGTTACCGTCCAGAAACGGGTGGATGGTCTCGAACTGCACATGGGCCAGCGCTGCTTTGAGCAGCACCGGCGCCGGCTCCGGCTGGTCGTGCAGGAAGAGTTCCAGCTTGCTCATGCACTCCGGCACCTCTTCGGCCGGAGGCGGAACAAAGGCCGCATTGCCCGGTCGGGTGCCGCCGATCCAGTTCTGGCTGCGCCGAAACTCGCCCGGGGTCTGGTTGCTGCCCCGGACCTTGGTCAACAGCATGCCGTGGATCTCTCGAAACAGCCGCAGCGATAGCGGCAGTCCGTCCTCCAGCAGGCGCAGGCCATGATCGAGGGCGGCGACGTAGTTGCTGACCTCCCGTACGTCATCCAACGGGACGCCGGGTTCCTGGTCCAGCTCGAACAGCAGCAGGTCGGACAGCAACGACTGGGTCCCCTCGATCATGGAGGAGAGCACCGCCTCCTTGCGGACGTACATGTAGAGGAACAGTGAGGTGTCCGGCAGCAGAGTCGAGACGCTGTCCAGCCGCCCGAGCGCCAGCAGTGCCTGGTCGAACTTGCTGCGCAGCTCCGGGGTCCAGTCGATGGGCGGACGCGGCGGCAACGGCGCGGGCACGAAGGCCTGGGCCTTCTCACCCACCGTCGATATGGTCACGTATCTGCCTTGAAGGTCTCGCTTCATTCTGCCCGTCTCGAACCTAAAATAAGATTTATCTTTATTTTATCTTTACAATACATCCTAAAATAAAGAGCCGGGAAGGAAAAATCAAGTGGATTTCCCGAATGGTCATTTCCACTTCTCAAATCCTGCGTGGCCCGATTATGCCGATCACCGGGTGGCCTCATTAGGGCGATCCTGGAATGGCTCTATATGGGTGGCCAGTAACAACACCGGCCGATAGGGTCCCTTTGGTTGCTGAATACATGATTCACCTTATTGATTCATCCAGGCCGGGAAGGTAGGGTGAGCACAAGATGCGAATAGGGTAGTTTGCATGTATGAGGGAACCGGAAAGGGCGGATAAAGGGTGAGTCAACTGTGTATCATTATTGTTACCTGTTGATGGTTGAATACAGCGGTGGCCCTGGGAGTTTGGGACGGACTGAATATGGGAGTAAATTCTGAGATGGTGGAGGTATCTGGGATGCAAGAGCCTTCCAGAGACAATCAATGATTTAAATAAATAAGGGGGTTTGTTATGGAAATTGTGAATTTTGTCATTGCTCTTGTAGCGTTGATCGTTGCAATCATCGCATTTCAAAGGACAGGCGCAACTAAAGAGTTCAAAAAAAGTACAGCCGAGCTTCTGGCCAAAATGGAAAAAACGATGCGAGAAGAAGAAGCAGGTAAAGCGGAGGAGGAAAAAACACAGCAATAAGCGAAACCATATGGGCGGTCCATTAAACGGCTACAAAATACGTCTGTTCCTAGGCCTAATGGTTATTCCAGCGCCTCTGCGGTGGATCTGAGGGAGGCTAATCATGTACCTTTCCTTAATCATCACCTTTTTGCTTCTCCTGGTAATTATCATCACGGCTATACAAAACAGTATGCCTTTGGATCTCAAGTTTTTCACCTGGAATTTTCAGATATCTATTACAGCCTTGATTTTTTATTCTTCTTTCATTGGTGGTGCCATTGTAGCGGTCTTGGCCTTGCCAAAACTGGCGAAGAAATCCCTTCATGGCAGGAGTATGAACAGGGAGGTCCATAAACTGAAGGAAAAGATTCTAGATCTGGAGAAAAGAGATGTTGCTGAATCTCAGGTGGAATAATGCGCAGAAGGGTGTCCTCAAGGGAGGTTGGTGCGTTCTATTGTTTGCAGCGCTGGTATCTGCGAATGTTCCTGCCGTCGCCTTTGCCCAATCATCATGCCCCGGCATTCACATAAATATTCTGAATATAAAAAACAGCACGGGAACCATAGCCTGTGCGCTTTTCGAGTCGCCGGCCGGTTTCCCGCGCGAGTACCTGCGCCACGCAACCAGTATGATGGCAATAGAAATTCGGGATACGCAGGCGCGTTGCGACTTTGTAGGCATCCCGCCGGGAACGTATGCGCTTGTTGTTATTCATGATGAAAACAGGAACGGCAAGCTTGACACCAACTGGATGGGGGTCCCAACGGAAGGTTACGGTTTTTCAAGCGGCGCCAAAGCAACGCTCAGTGCGCCCTCGTTCTCTGACGCCAGTTTGCGGTACGACAGGGGAACCCTCGATCTGACGATCAGCCTGCATTACTGAGTGCCAATTATGGTCGGTTATGCATCGTATCATTAGGAGACAAAAGCTGTGGGCACAAGAAAAATATCGTTTATCGAGCCGAGCGCACATGGTCTGCATCTCGAGCATAACTTCCACAGCGATTAAGGCATACGAAATGGGAAAACACCTGAGGGCCCTGCGGATACCGGTCATTATGGGCGGAGCACATCCAGCGTTTCTCCCCGATGAGGCTATGGAATATGCCGACTTTGTCATAAGAGGGGAAGGGGAGTATTCTCTCGTGGAACTGCTTGATCACATGGACAAGGGAGTCCCGGCGCTGAGTGACATCAAAGGCCTTTCGTACCGGGACAGGCGTGGGGACATTGTTCACAACCCCCCCCCAGAGAATTTATCGAAGACCTTGACAGCCTGCCCCACCCTGACTTCTCTCTTGTTCGTAACTGGAGCCCATCGAATACCTATCCGGTTTCTACATCGAGGGGTTGCCCCTATGATTGCAGGTTCTGCTCCGTCATCGGAATGTTCGGAAGGAGATACCGTTTCAAATCCGTTGAGACCGCGCTTGAGGAATTGAAACATGCAGTATCAGTATCCAAGGCGACCAAGTTCATTGTCGACGACAACTTTGCCGCCGATAAAATGAGGGCCAAAGAAATTCTCAGGGGAATGATTGCAGAGAAAATCAGGACGCGGTGGTCTGCGCAGGTGAGGACGGATGTAGCCAGGGACCCCGAACTTCTCCGGCTGATGGCCGATTCAGGCTGCCATACTCTGTTTATCGGGTTTGAATCCATCAATCCAAGGACGCTTGAAGAGTATAATGAGAAACAGGACTTGGAGGATATCATCTCCTGCATCAGAAAAGTCAGATATCACGGCATTCACATCCACGGGATGTTCGTCCTGGGGGGGCGTCGAGACTATCCACAGACTGTCGATTTTGCAGAAGGCATTGGCCTCGGGGGAAGACGTCATGATCTCTGGCTTCGGGAAATTCGAGGTCAGGGAGAAAAAGATCAAGGCGGGGGAGAAATCCTCATACAGGAGAAGTACTGGTGCTGAGTGCAAGGCGAGTGGTGACTTTCAAGCCATCGGGGGTGTTGAAGGGCAAGCTGAATGGGTGGGGTTGATGTTACGTATTAGCGCCTTACTCCTGAAAAGCTGTCAGAAAAAACAAGAAGTATTGATGTTGGTATAATTTAAATCGAAATCGGGATCGGGATCGGGATCGCAATCGAAAGAGAATAAAATGATACTTGACACGAAAAGCTTGATGTCTACCGCTGTGTGAAGGAAGACTCCGGGGTCTATGGATTAAAGGAAATCGATTTCGATCCCGATAGCGATTTCGATCCCGAAGAAACCAAACAGGACGCTCATTCTTCGCGCCAGTGCTCATTGGCTTTGGGTTGCGGGCAAGGGCCCGCCTTAGTAGGGTAACGATGGAATTCAGCGGCTTTCAGTGCTACAACCGGAAATATTGCGTCCGCAGTTTTCGAGTGTGAAGAGCGGAAACTCTGATCTTCCTCCTCGCTCGATTTTTGAATACCATCACCATCATTGAAACCGCGAGTTCTCATGAATAATGCAAGTATGGTTGAATCTAACTAATCGCGTTGAAGGTCTTTAAAAGTGAGGTTCTTATGCCGAGCCGCATAACATGCCGGGCTAAATGGAACGACCAAAGGAAATGGTATGAGTCACAAGGGGTTAAGTCATCTTTTGCAGAGTGTCTGAAGGTGTCTTATACGGACAGAAACGAAAAA
>JAWLEX010000184.1:0-4517 GCA_041685835.1 Desulfatiglandales bacterium | reverse complement strand
CCCCGGAGTCTTCCTTCACACAGAGGTAGACATCAAGCTTTTCGTGTCCAGGTATCCTTTTATTCTCTTTCGATCCCGATCCCGATCCCGATTTCGATTATGCTAACATCAACACTTCTTGTTTTTTCTGACAGCTTTTCAGCAGTAAGGCACTGACGATAACGAGGTGACGGAGGACATTATGGCGGAGAAGTCCAAAGGCAAGGAGAAGATCCCCAGGCAGAAGATGCCTGAACAGAAACCGGAAGTCAGGAAGCGGAACTTCGAGGAGGTCCCCCTGGGATTCGACGTGGAGACGGCCGTCAAGGAGGCGGAGCGTTGCCTCCAGTGCAAGAAGCCCACCTGTGTGGAAGGATGCCCGGTTTCCGTGGACATACCCGGGTTCATAAAGCTGATCAAGGAGAGTGCTTTCACAGGATCCATTCGAAAGGTATGGGAGCGAAACAGCCTCCCTGCGGTCTGTGGCCGTGTCTGCCCCCAGGAGATCCAGTGCGAGGGGAAATGCATTCTGGGCAAGAAGGAAGACCCTGTGGCCATCGGTGCGCTGGAACGATTCGTGGCCGACAGGGAGAGAAATCAAGGCACGGGTGACCTCCCTCCCAAGGCCGCGCCCACAGGAAAGCGCGTGGCCGTTGTGGGATCCGGGCCCTCAGGGCTGACCGTGGCGGGCGATCTCATCCTAAAGGGACACGACGTGACCATCTTCGAGGCGTTTCACAAGCCCGGCGGCGTACTGGTCTATGGCATTCCGGAGTTCCGGCTCCCCAAGGAGATCGTCTACTCCGAAGTCAACTTTCTTGAACGACTGGGTGTCAAGCTGGAGTGCAACATGGTGGTCGGCCGGACCGTGGATGTTGACGAACTCCTGAACGAAGAAGGCTTTGACGCCGTTTACGTGGGCGTGGGCGCCGGCCTGCCCCGATTTCTGAACATACCCGGAGAGAACCTAATAGGAGTTTATTCGGCCAACGAGTACCTGACCCGTGCCAACCTCATGAAGGCGTATCTTTTCCCCGAATACGACACGCCCATCGTCTTGGGGAAGAATGTAGCGGTCTTCGGCGCCGGTAACGTGGCCATGGACTCGGCCCGCACAGCCATGCGCCTGGGAGCGGAGCGGGTGCGCATTATTTATCGCCGGTCGAGGGACGAAATGCCCGCCCGGGTGGAAGAGATCCATCACGCGGAAGAAGAAGGCATAGAGTTCCACCTCCTTACCGCTCCCACTCGATTCATGGGGGACGATCGGGGCCGGATAACCGGTATCGAGTGCCTCGAGATGGAGCTGGGCGAGCCCGATGAGTCGGGCCGAAGGCGACCGATTCCCAAGGAAAGCTCAAAATTTCAACTCGACTGCGATCTGGCCGTGATCGCCGTGGGCGCCGCGGCCAATCCCCTTCTCACCCAGTCGACCGAGGGCCTTGAACTCAATAAGTGGGGCTACATCGTGGCCGATCCGGAAACCGGCAAGACCACCAGGCCGGGCGTCTGGGCGGGCGGCGATATCGTGACAGGACAGGCCACGGTTATCCTGGCCATGGGCGCGGGACGAATGGCCTCGGATTCAATTCACAGCTACCTGACGTGGGGCTGGTAGGAGGCGGCGCGGGGACGGATCACAGTACCCTGAAGACATGTTCGCGGTAGTAGGCAAGCTCTTTGAGGGACTCGTGAATATCGCTCAGGGCGAGGTGGGCCTTGGATTTCCGGTACTCGGGAAGCGCAGGATACCAGCGCCGTACCAATTCCTTGATGGTGCTTACGTCGATGTTCCTGTAGTGGAGGAAATCCTCCAGCTCGGGCATGTGCCTGATCAGGAACCGCCTGTCCTGCCAGACTGAGTTGCCGCACAGGGGTGACGCATCGGGCCTCGAGTGTGCTCTAAGAAAATCGAGCGTCTCCTGTTCGGCGGCCCGGGTGTCGAGGGCCGAGTTCTTGGCTCTCTCGAGGAGCCCCGACTGAGTGTGATGAGTCCGGCTCCAGTCCTCCATGGCGTCCATCACCGCCTGTGGCTGGCGGACGGCGAGATTGGGGCCTTCCGCCAGGATGCGCAGTTCGCTGTCCGTGACCAGGGAAGCAATCTCCAGGATAGCGCACTTCTCAGGGTCAAGACCCGTCATCTCGAGATCGATCCAGATCATACATTCATCTACCATAATGCCCGCTTTCCTTTGATGGTTTCGCCTCAACGCGGCCGGACCTCGACGTCCAGGCCTGTTGGAGTTTCCCGGATGACTACCGACGGGGATGTCTCTCCCTCTGAAGCTTCACCACGAAGCATACGAGGCTCATGAAGGAAGTAAAACGTCGGGCAACCAGTAATCACGCAGACCTCCCGCCGTTTGAAACAGAGTCTGAGCCTGCGTAGAATAGGGCAAAGCCACTTCCCGGTCAACGACGAATCTTGAGCCCTGATCAGGGCGTGACGGGGAGAAAACACCTCAAACATAAAAGTGCCGTTCAGCCCGTTAAATGGTGCGATTATGGTTTGCTTTTTATTGGGAACTGGTGATAATATTCAATCCCTGTCTTCAGCACCTTCCTGCGAACATTGATTCTAAAGTTTGAGTGGAAAACCATGGCGAGGAACAAGAAGGTCAGAATCGGGATTGTCGGTGTTGGAAACTGTGCGACCTCTCTCCTGCAGGGGTTAGATTACTACCGCCGGTACAAGGATCGGGACGAGCACCTCGGTCTGATGCACTATGACCTGGGAGGATACCTCCCGGAGGACATCGAGGTGGTGTCCGCATTTGACGTGGACAAGCGGAAGGTGGGAAAGCGGCTGGATCTGGCCGTTAACGCCAGGCCCAACTGCACCTACCCGATTGTCAAGGCCATTGCGAAAAGCGGCGTCACGGTCAGCATGGGGCCCGTTCTGGACGGGATAGCAGAGCACATGAAGAATTACAGGCCGGAGAGGACTTTCGTTCCGGCCTCCCGTAAACCGGTTGACGTAGTCCGGGTCCTCCGCGACTCGGGCACGAGAATCCTCCTGAACTACCTGCCCGTCGGATCGGAGCAGGCCACGCGGTTTTACGCGGAGTGCTGCCTGGAGGCCGGGGTGGCGTTTATCAACTGCATCCCGGTTTTCATCGTTTCGGACCCGAAATGGGCCGGGCGCTTCGAGGAGCGGGGGCTGCCCTGCGTCGGCGACGACGTCAAGAGCCAGATCGGGGCCACCATCATTCACCGGATCCTCACGCGCCTGTTCACGGAGCGGGGCATTCGTCTGGAGCGGACCTATCAACTCAACACGGGCGGCAACACGGACTTCTTGAACATGTTGAACCGGGACAGGCTGGAGTCAAAGCGGATCTCCAAGACGGACGCCGTCCAGAGCCAGTTGAATCGACCGCTCCCTGAGGAAAACATCCATATAGGGCCCTCAGATTATGTGCCATGGCAGAATGACAACAAGATCTGCTTCCTGCGTATGGAAGGCAAGGGGTTCGCGGGGGTCCCCATGGACCTCGAGCTAAGGCTTTCCGTGCAGGACTCCCCCAACTCAGGCGGCGTGACCATCGACGCCATCCGTTGCTGCCGGCTGGCCCTGGACCGAGGTGTGGGCGGACCTCTCAAGAGCATAGCCTCCTACACCATGAAGCACCCTCCTGTGCAGTACTCGGACGCCAAGGCCCGGGAACTGGTGGAGCGGTTCATAAAGGGAAAGGTCAGACGATAGCGATTCGTTCAAACAATCATTTCAAATGGGCGCCGGCCGTTGCCGGGCACGGCGGATCGAGCCGTACATGATACGCCGCTACATAGGGAAGCAGACCGAGGCCGCATTGTCGTCGCTGGCCTTGGCCCTGGACAACCGCGGCGTCACGCCTAACACTCTCACCGTCATAGGGCTTGCAATCAATGTTGGAGCGGCCCTGGCCTACTATGCCGGGCTTTGGTTCGCAGGCGGCCTGATCATCCTGTTTGCGGGGCTCTTCGACATGCTCGACGGCGCCGTGGCCAGGGCCGGTGGGCGTGCATCACACATTGGTGCCTTCATTGACTCGGTCGTGGACCGATACTCCGACTTTCTCGTTTTCGGAGGCATACTGGCCCACTTCGCCGTGTCCGGCGACCTGTGGCGTACCCTGCTCGTCCTGGCCGTGATCCTGGGCGCGTTTCAGGTGAGCTATATCCGGGCCCGCGCGGAGTTGGTGATCCCCAAGTGCGACGTGGGTCTCATGGAACGTGCCGAGAGGATCATCCTTCTCGCCGCCGGTTCCCTGTCGGGCTTTCTGGATGCGGCCCTGTGGGTCCTGGCCCTGCTGACACACCTGACGGCGTTTTACCGCATACACTACACTATAAAGACGGACCGCAAGACCTCCCGGCCCGATCCCCCCCCTTCCAATGACGACCCGAGCTCCTTTCATGGCTGATTTATCCCACCATGAAGCTCACGAAGAACACGAAAAATAGATAGTTTCCATCCAGAAATGGTCTTTTTTGCCAATCTCGGCGTCAATCTGCGAGGTTGCTTGTGCGGCGTACTTCAGTACGCCTCCGCGCAA
>JAWLEX010000183.1:0-4517 GCA_041685835.1 Desulfatiglandales bacterium | reverse complement strand
CCGCGCAACCTCTTGATTTCCTTGATCTTGACAAAAAATCCTCATTTCTGAATTGGAAACTTGCCAGTGCCCGAAAAGCGTTTCTGGATGGGCACTATTTAAGATCGGATCACATGAACATCCCGCCGTTCACATGCATCGTCTGCCCCGTAACATAGGCGGCGGCGTCCGAACAGAGCCAATAGACCGCTTCGGCAACGTCCCGCGGCTCGCCGATCCTGCCCAGGGGGATCTTTTCCATGAAAGCCTCTTTTACCTTCTCCGGCAGTGCTTCGGTCATATCTGTTGCTATGAAGCCCGGAGCCACCGCATTGACCGTGATGCCCCGCGGAGCGGCCTCCCTGGCAACCGACTTGGTAAAGCCCAGAATACCCGCCTTGGATGCCGCGTAATTCGCCTGGCCGGCATTCCCTATAAGTCCCACCACGGAAGAGATGTTGACTATACGGCCCCCTCTCTGCTTAATCATGGACTGAATTACAGCCCGGGTGCAGTTGAACACGCTCTTGAGGTTGACCGCGAGAACAGTGTCCCAATCCTGTTCGGACATCCGCATGAGCAATGTATCCCTCGTGATGCCCGCGTTGTTTACCAACACATCCACACGGCCGTGCCTGTCCATCACCTCCTGGAAGAGTCTTTCCGCTTCTTCCCTCGAGGAGACATCGACCCGCCTTCCTTCCGCCTCCGCTCCGGCATCGCGCACCAGGGCCGTGGTTTCCAGCACGGCGGTATCATCGGGGTCGTAGTGGACAAGAAAGATCTTCGCCTTCTCCTGTGCAAACCTCAACGCCACGGCCCGGCCTATCCCCTTGGACCCGCCGGTAATCACGACGATTCGAGGAGTATCCGTCATACGTCAGTTTCCTTTCTTATTACGCCCTGTGCGGAAGGGGGAGTCCTCTGGAATTCCGCCATTTGAACCGAAAGCTTCCGCTCGAACCCGTTCTTCACATACTCCGCCGCCCGTTTCACACCGTTTTTTACCGCCCGGGACGAAGAACCGCCGTGGCAAACTATTCCTATTCCATTGATTCCCAGAATGGGGGCCCCGCCATAGGTTTCGTAATCCAGCGTCTCAAAAAGCCTGCGATATCCGGACTTTCCGAGAGCAAGCCCCAATCTGCCGCGAAGCGTACTCATCATCTCTTTCATGATCATTCCGCTCATGGCCTCGGAGAAACCCTCGGCCACCTTGAGCGCCACGTTTCCCACGAATCCATCGCAGACGATGATCTGCACTTCTCCGGAGAAGATTTCACGGCCTTCGACATTCCCCTTGAAACGCAGCGGGCTCGCCCTGAACAGGCGATGGGCGGCACGCACCTGATCATTTCCTTTTTCCTCCTCCTCGCCGATGCTGAGGAGCCCGACCAGGGGATTTTGCATACCAAGACAGGCCGTGGCAAAGGCCTGCGCCATAAACCCGAACTGGAGGAGGTGTAATGGCCTGCAGTCCACATTGGCACCGACGTCGATAAGTACAACATCCCCCCGTCTCGCTGGAAATATGCCGGCCAAGGCCGGGCGCTCCACTCCCTCGACTTTTCCCAGGGTCAGGACTCCGGCCATAAACGTCGCCCCGGAGTTTCCGGCGCTCACAACCGCATCGGCCCGTCCCTGCCTGACCAGATCGAAGGCCACCATGATTGACGAGCCGGGCTTGCTGCGGATCGCCTTAAGAGGCGACTCGTCCATGTGCACGTACTCGTCGCAGGGTAAGACCTCGATCGCACCTTCATTCTCGCGCCCCCTGAGCGCCTCCCTGATAGCCCGGTCATCCCCCACCAGGGTAACTGTTTCACCGGTTTCACAGGAGGCCTGCAGGGCACCCTGAACCACCACGTCCGGAGCGTAGTCACCGCCCATGGCGTCCACGGCAATATTCATCTCAGGACTCTTCGACCTGAAGAATCGTCCTTCCCTTGTAAACTCCGCAATGAGGGCAAACGCGATGCGGCAGCACCGGTTCGTGGCACTGGACGCACTCCGTCACGCCGGGCAGCCTGACGTGATCATGGGATCGTCTCGTATCCCGCTTTGATTTTGATTTTCTTCTCTTTGGTACTGCCATGGTTAGTCTCGACCTCCTCCTGGCTTCAATTCCATTAGTTCTTGAAAAGCAGGATTTCCTTTATCGGAACGGCATTCACACGGTCCCTGGTTCAGGTCTTTCCCGCATTGATCGCACAGGCCCTTGCAGTCTTCCGAACAGAGGTTCTTCATGGGCTGATTCAGCAGGAGTTGATCGCGCACCAGATCCAGAATCTCGATTTTCCCACTCGAAACGAAATCCACTTCCAAGTCTTCTTCATCCAGTTCGATATCGGTTTCAGTAATGCTATCCCCGGGAATAGCCAGATAAGTGCGAAATGCCGTATCCACATCGGCCTGAAAGGCCTTCAGACAACGGTCACAACGCAACAACAGGCCCCCGCGAACTCTTCCATTCAGCACGATCCTGCGGCCGATCCGCTGAATCTCGGCCTGCACATCAAGGGGACCTGCCAGTTCGGCAATCCCCTCTTCATCCTCAACCGGCCGCCATGCCCCCGGGTCGACCCGAAACCGGTAGCTCCGGCCCGTTTCCGGTATGTCTCTCAAGTCGATCAGCGTCATGGGTCTTAGAACCAAATAGCAACGAATTCAAGCCTTTCCTAAAACAAAGTAAGTGTGCAACTATATATGAAGCATCCTCTTTGTCAAGGATATTTAAAGCGCACCCGTCTCCCGTAAAGAACGACAATTTTTCAGTCCAAATGCTTCACCACCAAGAAAGACAGAGTAAAAAACGAGAACCACGAATCACTCAATTGACACAAATTTCTTGCCAATACCCTTACGCTTTCAAGGGAATGCCGTATCTCCATTGCACCCGCGCTATGGGGTGTTCCGGACTGCGCCTTTCCGGATGTGAAACAGACAACTGCCTGTTTTTTCTTGACATGTAATCCATTACACTTCATATTGATCAAGGATCGTTCATGCGTCGTGAATTGTCTCAGTCTCTGCGATGCGTTTACTCTTCACTTCGATTTCATGGGGCTGCCGTATACCTGCCTCTTTGCGTGCGGAGCCCCAACCACGGAGTACCGGCCTTATGTGGAGATACAGGGAAAGGCTCACATATTCTGAAAAATTACGTCGATCCATGTACGAAGTGCTTCGAGACGCCCTTGAAGTAAAGCTCATGAAAATTTCCGTGATCGACTCCTTTTATAAACATGTCCGAAGCGGCGTGGAGTATCGATTCCCCGACAAAAGCGAACTCAAACCCAAGTCCAAGCGAATGGAGCAGGAGTCCGAGCTGTTCAATACCTTCATCGTGCTTTTCTGTGAAGGGACCCTCCCCTCCGAAGTCAAAAATTATATACGGTTTTTCCCGGAAAACCGTGTAGTAAAAAAGAACCTGGAGCAGATAGCCTCTTTCAAGCTCCCAAAGAAGTTTCATTTAAGCCTGAGGTATTTCGACAAACCCGCCTTTCTGGACTTTACGGAAAACCTCCTGCACGTGGACTACGCCCTCCTGATCCAGCAAGACCCCACGGTCCGAAAGAAGAACCGTTACGCACTCACCCACTTTCACGTTAAGATTGACTGGCCCATTGCAGACGCGGCTGAAGACCTCGGACGGTGGCTGCGCTACATCCAGGGCAACCTTTACGAGAAGGGGGATCGAGCCGGCCATGAGCTTCAGAAAAAGCTCTTCGAGTACTATGGAAGCCACCACAGCGTGGGGGGGCGAAGAACGGCCGCTCTCATCGCGGCACAGCTTCTAAAGAAAACCGACTTTCTGAGTACGGTATATGTCAGCAGCTCGGAAAGCCGTTCAATGACCAAGTATTCTGAGCGAGGTGTTTCAAGATTTTTCCTGATCCGTCTATTAAAAAAGGAGATACAGGCCCTGGCCAAAAAAGAGGAGATGGATGTTGAGGCCTTCACAGCCACCTATCTCTACCCTGCGGACAAGTATCATGTGGGAATCTCCGAGGCTGTCTACGATTACACCGTATATTCCAGGCCCCCCGAGGACGGCAAACTGCGAAAGCTCAGGCCCGCCTACAACTGGCTCAAACTCGCAGACGAGTTCCTTCACCCCCGGCCGGACGCATGGAACGCCCGTCCCATCAGCTATAACTGGGTGTACACCAGCGAATAGCTCTTGTTCACCCGAAACGCAGGGCTCCTTCGGTTGAACACGTAACCGATAAGCCCGCATGCCGGACCCGTCATCTGAAACCCATGCCGACCATCACCCGCAAGCAAACAGAGGTGTCAACCAGCCAAAGAGGTGTAACCGGCCTCCTCCGCCGCCAGCCTCTGTGCGGGACCACAACCATCAGCGCCATGACCGCCTTTCAGGAGTAAGGAACTAATGCGGGTCGTGACCCGCAACCCAAAGTCAAGGAGCACTGGCGCTAAGAATAAGCGTTTAGTTTGGTTTCTTCGGGATCGAAATCGCTATCGGGATCGAAATCGATTTCCTCCAATCCATAGACCCCGGAGTCTTCCTTCAC
>JAWLEX010000051.1:0-20263 GCA_041685835.1 Desulfatiglandales bacterium | reverse complement strand
CCCGGACTTCAAATCCGGTGTGAGGCGCTAAAACCGTCTCAGGTGGGTTCGATTCCCATGCACTTCCGCCACAGCAAAATCAAGGGCTTAGGCTGTAAGCCCCCAGTGTCAGAATAGTTGTCACCTGTAGTGGGTAAGCCGAGGTAGCCCTTTAGCACCTTAATCTCACGCCGCTTCCTGATCCGCTCCAGGGACGGTTCGGTCGTTCTAAAGACGAGGAACAGGGCTGCTGCAAGGGCGGCTGCGTCCAGGCCGAGCGCGACGATCCATCGTGCACTCTTGATCCTTATCATATCCATACGCCGGGCATGCACCCTCCTGCTTCCATCCGGAAACGATTGTTTTCTTCGCACCGCCTGGCAGCGGCTAAACCCCTCGCCTACGGCGGCAACCCCAGTAACGCTAACGGCACCACTCCGCCTTTACGCCCGGGATCTTCAGCCTCTTGCGGTTTCGGCCTGGTCTTCCAGCTCCGCGATCCGCTGCTTCAGCCCCGCAGCCTCCTTCCGAAAGGAGCGTTTCCTCATCGTCTGCCGCGCCAGCCTCGGGAGCGTCAGGACCGCCACTATGGCGGCGCCGAGAAGCGCGGCGTAAAAGATGAGCCCTGTGAGTGACATCTGAAACGTCCAGGCCAGGAACTTGAGCTGAATGGGCGAGGTGTTCTGAATGCTCCCCACCACCAGCCCCATGAGAAGGATAAACGTCACAATCAATGAGAGGTACATGAAAAGACCTCCTCGCGGTCGGGTATCGACCCGGCGGACTCGAGAGTAACATTATAAGTTCCCCCGTTTTCCCCCCGAGTCAAGGCCCTTGACAATTACGGTGTGAACGAAGGTTCAGCCCTGCTTCTTTCCCTCCTCCAGCCACTTTCGGAGGTACTCGGCCGCAACGTCTCTTCCGCCCAGGCCGAAGGCCAGTGACAGGGCCAGGGCGGCCGCGCCGAAGGCTATGACAAAGGCCGCGGCGACAATCTCCTGCCCCACGCCTAGCTGATTAAGGGCGATGGAGCCGGAAAAGAACACGATCCCGTAAAGGGCCACTTTTCCGAGGGCGTCGGCGCAGCTGAACTCCGCGTTGTGGGCGGCTGTGCGGACCACCGCCGAGAGGAGGTTCCCCAGCATCAAGCCGAGGATCAGCACGATGATCGCGGCGACCACGTTGGGAATGTAAAGAAATATCCGGTTCAGAAGGTCGGAGACGATGGGAAGCCCCAATGCGTCCAGGGCCGCGATGAGCACCAGGATCATTACGAACCAGTATGCAAGCATCCCGACGATCTCAGAGGCTGTCTTGGTTATCCCTCCTTTCTGGACGAACTCCTGGACCCCGGTCTTTTGAGTGGCACTGTCGAACCGGACCAGCTTCAGCAGCTTGATAACGGTGACCTTTACCAGCTTGGCCCCGATCCAGCCGACTACGAAAACGATAAGTGCGCCGATAAGCTCCGGCAGGAACGCCGTAATCTTCGTAGCAAAGGCGTTCCAGGCGCCGGTGACGACGGTTGTGATTTCCATGGGTCCCCTCCTTTCCCATTGTAAGGGTGGTTGACACCTCGCGCCCCTGCTCCAGGGGGCGAGAAAGAAACCGCTCGCAGTGTTCCGAGACGGCGGAAGCGCCCAGGGCTTCTCCGATCGAGACACGACTTACACTCATAGTATCAGCCCGAGTGACGATAAGGTATGGGGTAAATCCCCTATTTTCCGCCGGATCGACTCCATTCTTCCGTGCCCAAAAAGCGTTTCTGGATGGGCACTTGACTAAATCCGCTTCAATGACTTACCAGGATGACCGGTCCGCAGATGTCGCCCGAGCGTGGTCCTTGGTATGTATGTTGACGTAGACGTTCCCTGCCTGAATCTCCTCAACAAGCAGGGGTTTTTGAATTAATGATATCTATTCCTTAATGATGTGCCGTTTTATTCTCCGGGCCTTCCAGTTTCTCGAGCTGCTCAGGGGTCAAAATTTCCCTCAAACCCTTCATGTACTCGAGGCTCGTCAGGAACATCCCGGCCCTTGCCTCGGCCGCCTTGACGAACACGTTCTTGACATGCTGGGGATCGATCTCCTGATCATAATTCAAGGCAGCCAGTTCGATCCGCATTTTCATGCGCTGGGCCCACAGGTCCGCCATTCTGTCCAGTTTTTCCCTGGCCAGACTGCGCACCCGGTCCCACTGCCCGGGCGATAAGTTCAGCTCCTCCAGCATGTGGATCATATGGGCCGCACGGCCGCCTTTCAGCCCCTCGTCCTCGGCTCCCAGGGCACCCGTCATTGTTCCCATGCCGCCGGGGCCGCCCATCATGTGCGCCATCATCATGTCCATCATGCCTCCGCCCTTTTTCTCCATGCCGGCCATCTTCCCCATCATGCCTGAGCCGCCTTCTTGTCCGGAACCCGGCGCCGTAGCTTGTGCCGGTGTTTCGCTATCCTGCACAGCTGTTTCCGCGGAATCCGCCTTGTGATGTTCCTCCACAGCCTCTACTGATTGCACGCAGACGCCGATTGCCGTAAAGAAAACCGCGGCAGCCAGTGCATTTTTCCATGCTCTTTTCTTCATAGGACACCTCCTGAATTGACTATCCGTCTATAGTATACCCGACCTCTAGGAATTGCAAATAAGGTACAGTATGTATTTTCCCCATCAGGTGACAAGTGGGGCGTTCCTTCACCATTTATAGGCCACTTCGATTCCCCAGTAAAAATTCACACCCGGTGCGGGTTCGAAATACCGGCCACCTCTCACCAAGTCAACGAAACCCCATCGAACACTTTCTGCATTGCGATCAGAGTTTCTTTATCCGACGTCACGCCGCTGGCTTTTTCCCCCAGGTTCAGGATGGCCATGGGCTCAGAAAAAATTTCCAGCGGGACTTTGTTCCGATTGATCTCAGATTCGCTCATGCTCATCGCTAGCTCGCGCCCATCCAGAAACGCTTTTTGGGCACTGGCAAGTTTCCAATTCAGAAATGAGGGATTTTTGTCAAGATCAAGGACCATTCCGCAGGATAGCGGAATGGGACGCCCGTCAGGGCGCCCGAAGGGCGAGGGCCATGGATGGCCCGAGTCAAATCAAGAGGTTGCGCGGAGGCGTACTGAAGTACGCCGCACAAGCAACCTCGCAGATTGACGCCGAGATTGGCAAAAAAGACCATTTCTGGATGGAAACGAGTTAGGCGGTAATGAGTGAGCCGTTTTCAGGAGCCCTCCTCCACGGTGTCCAAGTCAAGGATCAATGAGAGGGGTTCGCCTTTGCCGGTGCTTTCCGATGGCCGGGTCGTTATGCGTTCCGGATCCAGTCCATCAGGCCCGGTCATATGCGTCAGGACCGCCTGCGCCCTTTCATCGGCAAGGCGTTCCAGGACGCCGGGGGCCAGGGTCTCCCGTTCAAACAGGGCCTCGAAGAGCGCACGGGCGACCTCTCCGGGATCGATCTTTTCCTCCTGATCATCCTTTGACTCATCGTCTTCTTCGTGGGGGATTATGTCGGCAAGGATCTCCTCGTACTCCTCCGCACCATATCGTTCCGTAAAAAGCTCGGCCAGTATGTCTCGTGCCTCGGTGCTGGTGAAGTCTATGGGCCCGGGGTCTTCACCCGGCTCCAGCTCGATTCCGGATGCTTCGGCAAAGGCCCGCCTGACTTGCAGATCTCTGAGCACCTTTCCGTCCGCATCGGCGTCGTAGCGGCCGGTGACGATGAGCTTCAGCTTCGGCCGCTGAAGGAGCGCTTCGAGCAGCGTGTCCAGTTTTTCCTGTTCCGACGGAGGAATACTGCCTGAGCCCGGCTCCAGGAGAACCTCGTTGAGCGTTTCGTCGTCGGCGCCCAGTAGCGAGGCCAGGGCCCTGAAAGGCGAGGTGACGATCCTGCTCAGCAGGTTGGAGACAGTCTGCCACACCAACCGACCATAGCTGAATTCAGGATCATCAAGACTGCCTGTGATGGGCAGACCTATATTTATGATGCCGTTGGCGTCTCTGAGCAAGGCGATCGCAAGCCGCAGGGGCAGGTTGACTGCGTCGGGGCTTTCCACCCTGTCTCCAAGCACCAGATTATCTATGACGACCTTGTTTTGACTCAACAGGCGGCTGTTTTCGATCTTGTACTGCAGGTCGAGAAAAAGCCTGCCGCTGTCGATTTTGTGCCCGGCAAACTTTCCTGAATAGGGTGTCAGGTTGGTCATTTCCAGGTTGTCGAATACCATGGAGATATCAGTGAACTCTTTCGGGTCGAAAAAGTTGATCTCTCCGGTTATCTTGCTGGTCCCGTATCGATCGACCCGGCCGTCAAGACCGACCCGTGTGCGGGCGCCCGGCAGGGACGATACGTTGTTTATTACGCCTTTGAGCTCGTGAATCCTGGTGTCGAACTGCGGCCTCAGGCTGAAATCGGCAAAATGCAGCATGCCCTTGTCCAGGCTTACCCTGCCGATTTTGACGGGAAAGGACTCCTCGGCTGTATCCGGTGCGGTTTTTTCGGGCATTGGTTCTGCGGGGGTTTCGGTTTCAGACTTTAAGGCTTCCACCACATTGATTCTGCCGTCGTCTGCTATGATCAGCTCTCCCTTCAGACCGGCGATGTTCAGTGTTTCGACTTCGAGGTTGTTCGGGTTTACCTCGAGACGCAACTCAGGGGTCCTGAACTGCGCCCACCCCAGCATTATATCCCTCGTGATGTTCTCGATAACCTCCAGGTCGGTTATTCCCAGGCGCCCCAGGTATGCCAGACCTCCGGCCTCGGTCAGGTTGAATGATCCGCCTATTGAAAGCAGCCCCGAATTCAGGGTCAGTTGGGCCGCCTGCGCCAGGTAGGGCTGGATGACAGGCAGCGCAAGATTTTCTGCGCTTATGGTGGATTCTACGGCAGCCAGGCTGGGATCGATCGTGCCGGAGGCCGTCATGGTGCCGCCTTGATTTACCTGCAGGGCCGCCTCAAAGGGAAACGGTGATTTTCCATCAAAACGGGACAGGGATAGATTGATATTCTCCAGATCCACAATGGGCATGCCCGGCTGAACAGTCTCGTCGGTGAAGTGGGTCGTGAAATCCGTCAGTGCAATGGTTTCGAGAAAGATACTCCATGGCTTGCTCTCGATAACGGGATCTTCCTCTTGAGCGGCATCCCCTGCGGTATGCCCCCCTGTCTCGAAGAGCCGGACAAAATTGAGCGTTTCCCTCTTGTCACGAATCAAATCGACTATTCCATCACTCACTTCCAGGCGTGCAATGGAAGCGGACCTTGAGGCCGCATCAAAGGATCCTCCCGCTATAGCCGCGTTCCCCACCTGCAGGGCGGGCCGCGCGGAGCCGGAGAACCCCAGCTCGATCCGCTGCAGGACCAGGCCGAGGTCGTCAACACGGAAATCGGGTTCCGGTGAGCCGGTGGTGACGGCGGCCTTGAAGGCGAGGTTTATCCCGTCGGAGGAAAAGGCGCGGGCCGGCGACATGCTCTCATCCCTGAGACGAAGAGCGATTCCCTCCAAGGAGACCCCGGAGATGTCGATTATCCAAGGCTCTTCCGGATCGCCCGGTGACTCGAGGGGCGCCGGTGTGGTCTCGTCGTTCCGGTCGCGCACGACCTGCTGAAGGTTCAAGACCCCGTCCCTGTTGCTGATCAGGTCAAGGCCGCCACCCGGGACTGCCAGACTGAGGGTGTCGATCCTGCGCTGCACCACATCGACCCTTTCCGCATCCATAGCCAGTTCAGGCAGGCGCAGGAAAGTCTCTTCAGCTTCTTCGAGTTGAAGGCCCAGCGACATGACTCGTACGCTCAGGTCATCCAGTACGGCGACGGTTGTGTCTTTGCCGAGATCGACCAGATAGCGGGTCTCCAGATTGAGTTCACCCTCTGGAGGAAGGATGTTCAGCAGGGATCTGAAAAATGTCCATGGGGTTTCCATGGGTATATGCCTGAAGGCAAGCTCGCCTTCGGAACGGAGGGGATGCAGGGCCACTTGACCGGACCAATTGAGGACCGTGCCGTCGCCGCCTGTCGCAGTCAGGGAGTAGTCTCCTTCCCGTTCGGGGAGGGTGGAGATATCAGAGAGATGAATAGTGAGGGGATGAAACGAGGCCTTCGCCGGTATTACCTGGCGGGTGTCGGTCACCTCGATGCTGCCTTCATTGATTTCTATATTGTACAGCAGCATCCGCAGGGGACTTTTGTCCTCTTCAGCGGCTGCGGACGTCTTTGTGGACGACTCGGAAGCCACCAGCCGGGCCAGATTGAGGTTCCCGTCGCTGTCGATGACGATATTCAAGGACGGATTGTCCAGGATCACATCCTTGAAGGTCAGGGCCCATCGGAAAAGGCTGCTTAATTGGAAATTGACATGCACCCGGTCGAAACCGACGATCGGTGTTCCGGAAGGTTCATTGATCCTGAATTCTCCGGCCTCAAGTGTCAAGCTGTAAGGGTTGATTTTTACCTGCTGCAGGGAAACTTCGCTCTTAAGCTGTTCGCTGAGCACCTTTGGGGCAAAATGACCGATCAGATAGGGAACTAGAAAGAATCCTGTCAGGGTGTAAACTGCGATCACCGCAGCGGCAATGATAACCGCCTTGCTTTTCAATACACGAACAGCAAACCCTTTTATCGGCTTTTCCATGGCACGGGATACGCGGGATAGGAAGTTGCTCTTTCAGTCTTTCAGGTGAAAGGATACACGGGTAGAGGGTTGTGTGTCAATAAGAAGGGACAGCTAGTTTCCATCCAGAAATGGTCTTTTTTGCCAATCTCGGCGTCAATCTGCGAGGGTGCTTGTGCGGCGTACTTCAGTACGCCTCCGCGCAACCTCTTGATTTGACTCGGGCCATCCATGGCCCTCGCCCTTCGGGCGCCCTGACGGGCGTCCCATTCCGCTATCCTGCGGAATGGTCCTTGATCTTGACAAAAAATCCTCATTTCTGAATTGGAAACTTGCCAGTGCCCAAAAAGCGTTTCTGGATGGGCACCAGCTAACAACACCGGGGCCATTTTTTCTTGACACGTCCCGGGTCTTTATCTAAAATTTTGTCTGCTTGTCTGACAACCCGTCTTAAATCCCATTCAATCCCAGAGAGAGGGAACGAGCCATGGGGACCCCGCAGAACCTGTTCGAGCCCGTCAAGAACAGGCGGATCTTTGAAGAGGTTTCCAGCCGCATCAAGGAGCTCATCTTCGATGGGGCCCTCAAGGTGGGGGACAAGTTGCCCTCGGAGACGCAACTGGCCCAACAGTTCGGCGTGGGTCGGCAGACCATCCGCGAGGCCCTGCGTCTCCTCGAGAGTTCCGGCTTCATCGACGTGAACCGGCGCGGCAGCGCGGGTCCGGTGATCAAGGACACCATCCTGAAGAAGGTCAGCGCCCTCTTTCTGGACTCCTTCCGCATGAAGAAGATCGATCTGGCCCAACTGACCCTGGCACGATTGGAAATCGAGAAGAACGTACTTCGGTATGTTTGCGAAAATATAACTGAGTCCGAAATCCGGCAGCTCAGGAAGAACATTGCCCAGTCCAGGCAGAAACTCGCAAAAGAGATCATCCCCACCGAAGAGAATATCGTGTTTCATAAGCTGCTGGCCGCGGCCAGCAAAAACCAGGTCTTCGTCATCGTGGTGGAATCCCTCATGGCCATCGTGGCCGACTCCCTCACACGAATCGGTCCGGACCTGAAGACCTCGCACAACGTGGTGGCGTATCATGACAGGATCCTGCAGGCCATCGTCGACAGGGATCTCGAGAAGGCCGCGGATCTCCTCGAGTCCCATCTCCTGGAAGTCAAAAGCCGGCTCCAGCCTCTGGAATCCGCTGAGGATCCGGTGGCATGACAGCCCTTGCGGAAATCCTCCGGGAATTTCCAACGGCAACCAATTCCGGGTCTTGTGCCCCTCCCCATAGGGGCACGGCCTTCGAACCCCCTGCGGGGGCCCGTCGCCGGCCCGGCCCTGAGGGAACGGGTCTATGATTCCGTTCCGGAGGTGCGCATCCCCCCATGAAAGACCGCTCAACCGTCAGAAGTACGTGCGGCCAATGCTATGCGGGCTGCGGAATCATCGTCCATCTGGGAAAGGACGGCCCCTGTAAGATCGAAGGGGATCCGGAAAGCCCGGTCAACAGGGGCGCCCTCTGTGAAAAGGCCCCGGCCTCCCTGGAGTACCTCTCTCACCCGGAACGACTGCGCCACCCGCTCCGGAGGGTGGGCGAGCGGGGCGGGGGCTGCTGGCAGCGGATCTCCTGGGATGAGGCCCTGGATGCGGTTGCCGAGGGACTGGGGAAGGCCGGAGCGGATTTCGGACCGGAAGGGGTGGCCTTCATCCAGGGGGCGGCCAAAGGGCTTCAGGATACCTACCTCTGCAGGCTCGCCAATGTATTCGGTTCCCCCAACTTCGTCTCCCAGGGCTACGTGTGTTTCCTCCCCCGCAAGTTCGGTTCCCTCCTGACCTTCGGCTTCGCCCCCAACCCCGATTATGATTTCCCCCCCCGCTGCATCCTTGTCTGGGGCTCCCACAAGGCCAAAATCCGGGAATATCAGGACACCCTCCGGGCCCGGGAGAAGGGCGCGAAACTCGTCGTGATCGATCCGAGGGGGACCGAACTGGCCGGGAAGGCCCACCGGTGGCTGCGGGTGCGCCCGGGCGCGGATCTGGCCCTGGCCCTGGCCATGATCCACGTGATCATCCATGAGGAACGCTATGACCGCGATTTTGTAAAGCAATGGACCCTGGGGTTCGATCGCCTCCGGGAACACGTCAAGGACTATCCGCCCGAAAGGGCGGCGGACACGGCCTGGGTAGCGGCCGAGGCGATCCGGGAGGCGGCCCGCCTGTATGCCTCCGAGAGGCCCGGATTCATCCAGATGGGAAATGCCTTCGAACACAACTTGAACAGCTTTCAAACGGTCCGGGCCCTCTCGATTCTGAAGGGACTGACCGGAAACCTGGGGGTCCCCGGGGGGGAGGTCTACCGGGTCCCCCTCCCCATCCCGGACCGGTATGACCCGGCCTTGACCCTGGCGGACAGGCTTCCGAAAGAGAAGGAGGACCTGCGATTGGGTTCCGAGAACCGCTTTCTACCCCTCTACCGGCATGCCCAGGCGCCCGCGGTGGTCCGGGCCATGCTGGAGGGGAGGCCCTATCCGGTCCGGGCCGCCTTCGTCCAGGGATCCAATCCGCTCCTGACCTACCCCAATGCCAGGGAGACGCGCCGGGCCTTCGTGGGGCTGGACTTTCTGGCCGTTTCCGAATTCTTCATGACACCGACCGCGGCCCTGGCGGACGTGGTGCTGCCCTCGGCGACCTACCTGGAATTCGAGAGCATCGTCTATCCGCCCTACTACCCCGTCGCTCAGGCCCAGAACAAGGTCGCCGAGGTGGAAGGGTGCCGCTCCGACTTGGCCATCCTGAGCGGACTCGCGAGACGATTGGGCCTGGGGCGGTTTTTCTGGGAAAGGGAAAGGGATTTCCTGGATCGGATCCTGAAACCCCTGAACATGGATTTCGAACGGTTTTCAAAGGCCGGTCCCCTGGCGGGGGAAAAGGCCTTCGGGCATTTCCGGTTCGGGGGTTTCGCCACACCGTCGGGGAAGGTGGAATTTTTTTCCGAGCGACTCGAGCAATGGGGGTTTGATCCCCTCCCGGTCTACCGCGAGCCCCCGGAGACCCCTTTCAATTCGTCCGAAAGGGCCCGGGAATACCCGCTGGTGCTGACCTCCTGGAAATCGGAATACTATCGCCACTCCGGGGGGAGACAGATCGAATCCCTCCGGAGGGGCCATCCGGAGCCGGTGGTCCGAATCCATCCGGAGACGGCCGCCGCACTGGGCCTCCGGGAAGGAGACTGGGTCAGGGTGAGCACAAAAAGGGGATCCATCCGGCAGAAGGCGGCCCTGAGCGACGATCTGGATCCCAGAGTGGTCGGGGTGGATTATGCGTGGTGGTTTCCCGAGAGGGGTGCCGAAGGGCGGTACGGATGGGATGAATCCAACATCAACGTCCTCACCGATCTCAGGCCTCCTTACGGCCGGGAGCTGGGAAGCGCCTGCCTTCGCGGGTTCTCCTGCAGGATCGAGAAGGAGGAACATAGATCGGCGCCTCCGCCCGGGACAAGCAGAGGCGGAGAGCGTCCGGCCTAGAAACCGTTCACCGATTAGGAAGGAGGGTTCAAGATGAGAGGATTTAGGGCTTTTCAAGGGAGCGTGTTCCCGGGTGTCGTTCTGGCGGTGTTGATTTCCCTTTCCCTTGCGGGAGGGGCGTGGGGGGCCGACTGGCCCAAAGACGTAAAGGTCATTTCGCCGGCCCCCGGGGCCTCGGTCCACATGGTCCTGGTGGGCGTGGGAAAGACCGTTCAGAAGTACACCCCCATCGAGAACTGGATCGTCCAGCCCCTGGGCGGACCCAAACTGTGGCTGCCCATGATGAAGGCCGGACAGTGTGATTTCGCTAATCACAGCGCCGCGGATATCCTGAATGCCTTCCTGGGGCGGGGTCTCTATTCCGAGATGGGTCCCATGCCGGTTCGCACGGTGGGAGCGGGACACGACTACATGTTTATGTTCTGGACCACCCCGGATACCGGAATCAAGGAGCTCGCCGATCTCAAGGGCAAGGTGGCCTACATCAAATTCAAGGCCAACCCCATGTTCACGGACATGGCCAAGAACCAGCTTGCTTCGGCGGGAATGACCTTCGACGATCTGAAATCCGTCCTGGCCTTTTCCAGTATCAAGGAGGCTTTGCGGGACCTCATCGAGGGAAGGGTGGACGCCATCCTCTACCCCGTGGTCCCCGGTGCGGTGATGCAGATCAACGAAGCCAAAGGAGAGTGCGTTTTTGTAAATCTGAGCAAAGAACAGGCCGCCTTTGTGGCTGAGCGCATGGAGGGATACTATATCGATGACATCCCGGCCGATGATCCCCGCTTCCGCAATGTCAGCGCCGTGCCCAATGCCATCTGTTACCAGAACGCCATGTTCACATCGGTGGAGACGGATCCCGAGATCGTCTACGGGGTGGCCAAGGCCATCTACGAGCACAGCGATGAGTTTGCGGACACCCACCCCGCGGCCAAGTACTGGAGCCTGAAACACCGGCCGATATGCCTGGCGGTCCCCTATCACGAGGGCGCCATTCGCTTTTTCAAGGAAAAGGGGCTCTGGACCGACGAGGCCGAAGCGTATCAGGAGAAGAACCTGAAGAGGCAGGAAGAGGCCCTGAAGAAGTAGCACCACGGGATAATCATCCCCTCGATCCCGCACCAAGGAAAACGGCGGGAAGGGTGTAGTATGAAAGAATTCCAAGTGGGAGCCCCCTGGAGAGAACGGAGCCTGCGGTACAAGCTCGCCTTTGTCGTATCATTCCTCTGGACACTCTACACCCTCGCCTATCTCTGTAATTTCTTCTTCTATCTCGGCCTGATCATTCCACCGCTCACCCACCGGGCCCTCAGTGCGGGGCTCATCTGCATCCTGATTTTTCTGCTCTTCCCGCCGAGCAAAAAGAGGGCCACGGCAAGCAGACTGAAATGGTATGATGTGATTCCCATTCTCATCATCATCGTTGGATGCACCTATATCGCGGTCAACGCCAACCGCCTCATTGCGGAGGGGAGGTTGATGTGCTATCCCGCGGAGATGGTCCTCGCCCCCCTCCTCTTCCTTGCCGTCGTCGAAGCCGCGCGGCGGACGACCGGATGGGTCCTGGTCAGTCTCATCGCCTTCTTTTTCTTTTATGCGGTTTACAGCGACTACTTTCCGGGGTTCCTCAGGAGCACCGGCTTTTCCTATTCCATGGCGCTGGGCTGGATGTACCTCAGCGCCGAGGGCTTCTGGGGCATGATTATCGGGATCGTGTCCACCATCGTTGCGGGGTTTATCATCTTCGGAGGTTTTCTCAGGGCCTCCGGGGCGAGCGCCTTTTTCAGCGACCTCGCCCTGGCGTTGGGGGGATCCATGCGGGGCGGCGCGGCCAAGGCCGCGGTCTTTGCGAGCACCTTTTTCGGGACAATATCCGGATCCACGGCCGCCAATGTGGCCACCACCGGCCAGATCACCATCCCTCTGATGAAGAAGACGGGTTACGGAAAGAACTATGCCGGGGCCGTGGAGGCCACCGCGTCCCTGGGGGGCATGTTCATGCCCCCGGTCATGGGGGCCACCGCCTTCCTCATCGCGGAATTCCTGGAGAGGTCCTACTGGAATGTGTGTGTGGCCGCCTTTCTGCCCGCGATCGCCTACTATGCGACCCTCCTCTTCCAGGTAGACCTTCAGGCCGCCAAGATCGGCCTCAAGGGCCTTCCCCGGGATCAGCTCCCGTCGTTGAAGAAGACCCTGTTGAACGGCTGGCAGTATCTGGCCCCCTTTGGAGTTCTGCTTTTCCTGCTGGGCGTCCTCCGGTATTCGGCGCAGACATCCATCATGTACACCTTGGCCACCCTGATCGTCGTGAGTTCGTTCAAAAAGGAAAGCCGGCTCACGCCGCGGAAACTTTTAAACGCGCTGGAAGAATCGGCCAGGGGCATGATGCCCATTATACCCCTGTGCACCTCCATCGGGATCCTGGTGGGGTCTATCCAGATGACCGGGGTGGGGACGCGATTTACCTCCGAGCTGCTCACCATGAGCGGGGGGCACCTGATCGTTCTCCTCATGATGACCGGCGTGGCCGCCTTCATTCTGGGGATGGGCATGACCGCCGTCGGGGTCTATATCCTGACGGTGGTGCTCCTGGCGCCGGCCCTGGTCCGGGCCGGGGTGGAGCCTATCGCCGCCCATATGTTCCTCTTCTACTTCGGGTGCCTGTCCTTCATTACCCCGCCGGTGGCGGTGGAGGCATTCATCGCCGCGGGGATATCCGGGGGCAGCCCCTTTAAGACCGGATTCCGGGCGATGCGGCTGGGTTTTGCCGCCTACCTGGTGCCCTGGGCCTTTATCTACAATCCCGGCATCCTGATGGTGGGTTCCCCTGTAGAGATCCTGGGGGCCTTCTTCTTTATCAGCCTGGGGGCGGCCTGCGCGGGCTGTTGTTTCGAAGGGTACCTGTTCGAATACCTGCGTGGCGGGGAAAGATTCCTGGTGGCGGGGTGCGGCTTAGGCCTTTTCATTCCGAACGGCATCAGCCGGGGATTCGCCCTGGCTCTCCTGGCGCTGTTCGTGGTCTCCCAGGCGAGGCGGAAACGGCGGGTCCAGGGAGGCGCTTTTGAAGGGGTTTCTATGGAATGAGCGGGATCCGCCGGGTCCCGGTCCGCAACAACTTTCTTGAAGGAGGATTGGATGAAGATCGATATCCACAATCATTTTTACCCCGGCAACTTTTTGAAGCAGCTGGAGAAGGACGGGCCCAAGGCGGGCGTCACCGTGGAAACCGATGCCTGGGGCCGCCGGCTCCTGGTCCAGCACGGGACCCGGGTGGTCACCATGACCCGGCCCATGACCGACATCGGCGCGCGCCTGGAAGACATGGAACAGGCGGGATTCGACCGGCAGGTCCTGTCCCTGTCCATCCCCAGTGTGGACATATTTCCGGTCGAGGTGGGAGAGACCTTGGCCCGGGTCGTCAACGACGAAACCGCCCGGATCTGCCGGGATCACCCGGAGCACTTCATGGGCCTGGCCACCCTCCCGTTTCTCGATCCGGATAGGGCCGTTAGGGAGCTGGAGCGTTCCGTCGAAGAGTTGGGGCTCGGCGGGGCCTGTATGGGGACCAATATCAATGGGACCCCCCTGGACGATCCGACCCTCTATCCCTTTTACGAGCTGATATCCGCCTACGGTCTGCCCGTGCACATCCACCCCCGCGCACCCCGGGACAAGGAGACCTATCAGGACTACCGCCTGGGTCCCATGATCGGGTTCGAGGTGGAGCTCTGCATCGCCGTGGTGCGACTGGTCATGGGAGGGGTTCTGGAGCGGTATCCTAACCTCACCTTCATCGTCTCGCACCTCGGAGGCGCCGTTCCCTACCTGGCGGAGCGAATACAGAACTGTTATGAGGCCTATCCCGAGTGTCAGGAAAACATCTCGGCCCCCGCCAGGGATTACCTCAAGCGGTTCTACTACGATACAGTCAGTTTTTTCGAACCCGCCCTCATGTGTGCCTATTCCTTTGTGGGGGCGGATCACCTGATTTTGGGCTCCGATTATCCCCACGTGATCGGGGACATCCGGGAGGCCGTTACCTCCATCGAGTCGTTGAAGATCCCCCCGGAGGAAAAGGAGTGGATCTATTCGGGGAATATCCTGAGACTGATGCACCGGGAGGAGGAGGCGGGCCCATCCGTCCCGAAATTGTGAGCCGGGGCACCGACCAAGGAGGACGATCATGGACATACACGAACTCACAACGGACGTGCTCATCGTGGGCGGCGGTCTGGCGGGCACCAACGCCGCCATGGGAGCGGCCGAAAACGGGGCCGACGTCGTGATCGCCGACAAGGGGGCGATCGAGCGAAGTGGGGATATTGGAGGCGGTGTGGATCATTTCATGGCCTTCCTGAACCAAGACCCGGAATGGGACACCCGGGAGGCCTTTCTGGGCTATGTGGACAAGGTGGGACGGGGAACGGGTCACCTGGACATCATCGAATCCGTATACTGCGCCGAACTCAACGCCGCAATCGAGCGCATGGCCCGCATCGGGAACCCCCTAACCCAGCCGGACGGGACCTTTTACAGGACCCGGTCCATGGGTCAACCCGGCACGTACTGGATCAACTTCAATGGAAAGAGGCTGAAGCCCCGGCTGGGAAAGGCCGTGCGCGACCTGGGCTGCAGGGTGCTGGACAAGGTCATGATGGTTGACCTCTTGACCCGGGACGGCGCGGTGGCCGGGGGCATCGGCTTTCATATCCGATCAGGGGACTTCTACAGGGTCCGAGCCAAGGCCACGGTGATCTCCACGGGTAACAGCAACCGCCTGTATGAGAATCCCCGGATCAATCCCTTCAACACCTGGCTTTGTCCCTTTGATACGGGGGACGGGCAGATCATGGCCTTCAAGGCCGGGGCCGCCCTGTCCAACATGGAATACATGCGCATGACCCTTCTCCCCAAGGGGTTCGCCGCTCCCGGCTTCAACGCCCTCGTAGGCATGGGGGGGCGTTTTCTGAACGGCCTCGGGGAATATTTCATGGAAAAGAATCACCCCATGGGAAACCGGGCGCCCCGCTATGATGTGGTCTATCAGGCCCTGCAGGAGATCCGCATGGGACACGGGCCCCTGTTCATCGATTGCCGTCACCTCCGGGAAGAGGATCTGGCGCACCTCCGGGCAAGCCTCGGGTATGACAAGGACACCCTGCCCGACTATTTTGAACAGCGGGGCGAAAACCTGCGCACCAACCCGGTGGAGATCACGGTATCGGAGGGGATGCAGGCCGGCCCCACCGAGGTTACGGGAAGCGGCATCAAGATCGACAGGGAGTCTGCATCCACCGTACCCGGCCTCTTCGCCTGCGGCGACGCCTGCGACCACAACCGCTGTGTACACGGGGCCGTGGCTGGGGGATACAAGGCCGGCAAGTCGGCCGCCGCCCATGCCCTGGGAATGAAGGCATCGCCCGAGGCGCCGGACGCGGTCGCCCGGGAAGAGGTCGATCGCTTTATGGCGCCCATGGGGCGATCCACGGGATACCCCCAGCGGCAGATCGAGGACGCGCTTCGAAAAATCATGGCTGAACACGTGGGACCCATGCGCAGTGAAAACGGGATCCAGATGGGGATCCGGAAACTGAAACGCCTGGAAGGATCCCTGGATCAGATGAAGGCGACGGATCTTCACGAACTCATGCGGACCCATGAGACGCGATCCCTCCTCCTGATCGGGCAAATGATGGCGACGGCCGCCCTCTACCGGACCGAGAGCCGGAACAAGCCCTACCACCATCGCCTGGACTACCCGGAAACGGACCAGGAGAATTGGTCCGGCCTGGTGGTCCTCCGAAAGGAGGGCGAGAGAATAGTCTGCGAGTTCGAACCCGTTTCAACCCGGTAAGGAGAGGAGGAGGAGGACCATGCCCCCCGTGTTTGACTACGAAAAATGTATCGGTTGCGGCACCTGCGAAGAACTCTGTCCGGGTGACGTGATTTATATGAAGCAATCGGATGACGGCCCGGAGCCCTACCTGCGGTATCCCGATGAATGCTGGCATTGCGGGTCTTGCCGGCAGGACTGCCCCGAGGAAGCCGTCACCATCCTGTTCCCCCCCGATATGTTGAGCATCTAGCCCGAGTTTCCTACTTATTTCGGGTAGAAAAGAGTAACCCACACGTGATATTGAGAAAATCCGGCTGAGGTCTTGTCGAAATTGGTCCTGATTGGATATCCTGCGATGGTTTCGACTCGATCCTTGCTCTTGATGTCTGGTGCAGTCGCATGAAAAACCATATATATCGTCCAAGAACATTGACCGAGCAGATCGCTTCGGGGGCTCCCATACTGGTGGAAGGGGGCCGGAGCGAGACGCTGCGCAGAGAGTTTCCATCGCTTCTGGACCCCCACGTGGGGGAAACGGCCCTTCTCTTCCATGATGAGGGGCGGCAGGTACTGGCCGGCCTGATCCGTTCCCATCTGGACGTGGGACGGGATTATGGATTTCCCATGCTGCTCGGCACGCCTTCGTTTCGAGCCGGACCCGAGCGGCTCGAAAGGGCCGGACTCGAAGGCCTGGCCGATGTCAATGCTGCATGCGTTCGTTTTGCTCAGGACATCCGCTCGGAATACGGCCCCTATGCGGATCGGATCTTCATAGGGGGTTACATGAGCTGTCGGGGGGATGCCTACCGTCCTCGAGAGGGCCTGTCGGAGGAGGCCGCTGAGACCTGGCACCGCCCGCAAGCCGAAGCGCTGGCATCCGCCGGCGTGGATTTTCTGTGGGCCGTCACCCTGCCGGCGGCCCCCGAAGCGCTGGGGCTCGCCCGGGCCATGGCGGCCACCGGCCTGCCCTACGGTCTGGGATATCTGGTCCGGCCCTCGGGCAAGCTGCTGGATTCCACCGCGCTGCACCAGGTGGTGAAAAGCATCGATGACCGGATCGTTCCAAGGCCGCTGTTTTCGATCGTCAACTGTGTGCATCCAAGGGTCGCGGAGCAGGCCCTCGAGAGAGAATGGAGAGCTGACCCTGACCTGACCAAACGACTGATCGGCATTATGGCCAATGCCTCGTCGCTCCCGCCGGAAGAGCTGGACAACCTCCCCTACATGGACAGCGAGGCCCCCAGGTCCCTGGCGGAACAACTGGTCCGGCTGCACCGCCGCTTCGGCTTCACCATCCTCGGCGGATGCTGCGGGACGGACCCAAGGCTGTTGGCCTGGACCGCCCGACTGCTCACTACGGGCCATCCCGACACAAGGCGGACCCCTGCCGTGCCATGAGCTCCCCAACCGTTCATCGAGCAAGAAGCTCGAACACTTCCGTCATGGCCGGGATTCGGCGGGTTTTCCCCGGGAGAACCCCTCTTTCTTCCAATAAGCCGATCAAGCGCCTGCGCTTGCCGGGAAAAAGGCTCGGAAGGTTGAGCCCCCTGAACGAATACAGTCCTGGTCACTCTGGCAGTGTTCGCATTGATCAATGTTTCCCGGGCATGTGGCCCCTTCCTGCTTCAAAAAACGGCACCGGTTTGAGGTCATGTCCAATTGAAAGCCGTAACGTTCTGAAAAGACCTTCATGCGCAAAAGGTCGGAGCCCTTGCCGCCGGCGTAAAAATCAAAGGGGCGCTTCGATGAATATTCAAGGGTGCCCTGTATGGCGAAAAAGCCCTCAAAGATTCTCTTGCGATCCTCCTGCACAATACCTACGCCATAGTCCTTCACCACCAGCTCAACACCATTCCTACGGTCTTGAGCAAAAAGCTCGATGCGCCCTCCATCCGGCGTGTTCTCAACCGCATTTTTGACCAGCCCGTCCACCAACTTTTCCATGACATCTCGAGGCATGTGGACGGATGCACGGATCTCCAGGCCCTTGACCAGATCCACACGGCGGTGTGCGTGTTTCTCCTCCAGGGCCCTTACCCGCTCCTCCACAAATTCGCTCAAGGGGATCTCTTCCTCGACGCTCTCCGAAAGCCCGAACTCCTCCTCCAGCCTGTCCCGCAACCATTGGACGACCTCCCCTTCGCCCACCTTTTCCGCGAGCAGGGCCTCCAGTTCGTCGATGCATTCAGGACGGAAACCGGGGTCTTCAACTCATGAGAAAGGTGGTTGATGATTTTTTCCTTGCCCCGGTTCAGGCTCGTAACCTCCTGGTAGGCCGCTTTCAATTCCTTGGAATCGCCCTTTTTATTGATCGCGATAAGAACTCCGATCCGTTTACCGCCGACCTCCAAAGGGACTATCATGAGGTTTTTTGCAGGAAAACCGACGTGCTTTTCTTTTGGCCTCAAATTCCCGTTCATAACGCTCCTGGGCCTCTTTCAGAGCGCTGATTGTCCTGAACTTCTCTGTCGCATCCCGGGCAATCCCTCGAAATCCCAGCTTTTCCCCTTGATGATTCTTGACCAGATAGGAGGAAAGCTCTATCACCCTCCTGTTTCCCGCCTTGTCGGTGGTCTCCCATGCCAGGTTGGAGAAATCCTGATGACTGACCGAGACCTTGTTGAGGGCTTCACGAAATTTCCTCGCTTGCTTTTCATCCATGAATACTTCAAGACGTTGATTTTGGAGTTCTTCCCTGGGATAGCCCAGCACCTTGCAAAGCGAGTTGCTGAAGGTAATCAGATGGCCATGATTGTCCATTTCGTAAAAGCTGTCCGCAGACTCATCGATCAGGCCTTGCAACAGCCTTTCCGTTCCATGATTTGTCCCGGGCGGTGATACGGCTTCTTCCATTGCGTCTTCTACCTTTTTTGTGAATCCACTTCATTACAGGTTGAGGTCACAGCCAAGGGGCTTTGTGACCTGACCGAGTAATCAGCGAGCAGAGTTATACAACCGCCTGAAACGGCAACGCTGGACAGAAGCTGGACGGCTGGGGGAGGGTCGCTGGCGGATATGTACGGGTAATATGCACAGACCGGCGTTCAGGGAAAAGGGGTGGGGAGATTTCCCGGAAACCCGCTCCAATCCTGGCTTTTGGTTATGCAGATAATCCGAGTAATCCCGGCAAAGCCCTACTGCCACCCCCCGAAATTTTTCCAGAACTCTTCATCGACCTTTCTCCAATTGGCCCCGAATTTCCTGTTGTAATAGTTCCCGAACCTGTTGAGCCATCTCCACCAGTATTTTTTCCCCTGCTCTTGGGCTTCGAGGATGTCATTCAGGTATTGGGGCATATCATTCAGCTTCTCTTTGGGCACGTACAGGGCCGCCCCTTTTTTGAATGACTTAACGGTGTCTTCAGGGCTCAATGCATGGGCGGTAAGCATTACCGCAAGTACGCCCCTCTGGTTTGCGATCTCAAGGAGCTGATACCCGTCCACCCCCATGATATCAAGAATGGCGATATCAAAGTACTGGGTTTCGAGGATTTCCTTGGCCTCTTCAAACGACTGCGCCTTTACTACATCACACATGTCGAGCACGTCTTCAAGAGTTTCAAGAACGTCAAGCTCATCATCCACGATGAGTATCCTTTTGTACTCCAATAGATCCATGGCCATAATATTTGTCCTCCATCAATAAATGATATCATAAATCCTTGGTAAAAATAGAGGTATTTCCCCCTGCAAGAACACAAAGAAAAAATTCAGGACGACTGACTCGTTACCTTTGGTCCTCCCGGGCCTGAAAAACGCCTCCTGACCGCAGCAGGCCCGGGCCCTTCATGCGGTTTCCCTGTTTGCCGTTCGGTCCCTTTTCTCTTTCAGCTTTTTTATCAGTGACCGGCAGGAATTTCAAGCTTTCATGTGTTTACGGCTGGAGGAAGCTTCGTAACATAATCATCCACGGATCAAAACTGAAAAGAAGGAGGCGCGTTCAACCTTGACAAATGGCCCCTTTGATGGAGAATAGGCGAACTGCAAGGTCGCTTCCCTCCTGCTCACCCCTGCTGGGTGGCCTAAAGGCCCGGAAATGGATGCCAGGATTCCCGGAATGAAATACCGTTTTTCACTGGAACTGTAATGCTATTGGACTGTGGGTTGCTTTATAAACTATGCATTTCGAGATAATGTAACTATGAAATGACTGAAAAGTATCTGGACTGCCTGATAAACTTTAATTTATACTTAATAGATAAACAGTGGTTCAATGCTTCTTAATTAGTTTCCATCCAGAAATGGTCTTTTTTGCCAATCTCGGCGTCAATCTGCGAGGTTGCTTGTGCGGCGTACTTCAGTACGCCTCCGCGCAACCT
>JAWLEX010000050.1:0-20351 GCA_041685835.1 Desulfatiglandales bacterium | reverse complement strand
TTCTTCAAGCCTGTCCTCTTCGTCGTATGAGAACCTGGTCTCGTTTCCAAGGACATCGGTAACAGCACTCAGCCGGCCTTCCCTGTAGCGGTATGTCACGCCGCGGTTGTTTTGATCATAGACAGCGCGAAGAAGACCTTCATTATCATAATCGAACCACAATACTCTCTGGTTGTTCCTGTCCGACAGGCAGAAGGGTTGGCCGTCCTGAAAGAGTATGCGGCCTATGACACCGTTCCGGTCACCATAGGCGGTGAGTCTTCCTTGGTTGTTGTATCTCTTCCAAAGGCCATTCTTGCTCTCCCAGCGGAAACCTTCTTCTGTCTTGTGGATCTGGTATATCCCGTCGGTGAATACGCCCTCCCTGTCAGAAACTGCGCGGTATCGGGTTGTGCCCTTTAGGACCTCGGTGATACGGCCTTCATCACCCCGCATAAGGGTCAGGTCGTGCCGCTCGTGGTCCCAGGTCCAGCCACCGGCTTGGTATTGCCGTTTAATGGAGAGCATGCCTCCGGGCACCTTGACCGAGAGGTCCTCCTTTTCCCTCAGGTACTCACCTGTGACCGTGTGCACCCGGGAGGCCACTTCATAAAAGACATACTGGTACCGGTCATCGTCCAGCACCTGGCATATGAAGTCGGGCTCGGTGAAGTCGGGCACAAAAAGATCTTTCCACGCGGCCTCCTCCTGCACCTGGTCCAGCAATGCCGCGGTAAGGGTGATGGAGCGGCACCCGCCCGAGCGCTCACCCTCTGCAAGGCAGGCCTCCACAACCACCCCTGTCTCCTGCTCACCGATTGAGAGAACAACAGACTCCCCCTCGTCAGACAAAAAGGCATAGGCCCCGGTCATCCCCCTTGAAACGCCAGATGACCCTGAGGGGAGGCTTCACCGGCCTGTTTATTTCCGCTTTGAGCATGAGGGAGCCGTCTTCCGTGTACTCGGGTGTGATGCCGGTCACCTTGTATGAGGGGACCTTGATGGTTCCCAGGTGGATGGTCTGGGCTGAGAGGTGAGAGGTCAGACAGAGAGGCAGGAGAATCACTATGAAACGCAGGATGGCATTTTGCATGAGAAAGACGGCTCCCTTCACGAGATAATGGGAAATCAGGGTATATGGGGAGCCTATATATCAATTAAAGTGCCATTAGAGGCCGGATAAGAGCATGCTAGCCCTTTGAAGGAACATATCAGGTCTAATTTATTGAAAAAAAAGATTTTATTGATTCAATTAAGAAATCTTTAAAAAGACTTTATGGCACTAATAGCAGGGCTTAAACAGCTGAAATGCACATATAATTATGTTTTAAAGCACAATAATATGTGCAAATATTCAAATGTTATTTGTAAATCATCAGGTTACAAGTATATGGCCGGGGTAAGGCGAACGGACGGTTTTGCTGGCGAAGGGCCGCGAAAGCCACTGTTTAATCAATTTGTTAGGTGGTTACCAATAGATAGGGCCCCGGGAGGAGCAAAAGTGCGGCATGGAACCAGAATCTAGAAAAAACACCGACAACCATTTCAAATTACATAGCAAATAGTGACTATGAAGCAATGCACACATTTATGTGCAAATTATTCAGAAAGATGGCGGAGGGCCGGCCTCAAGCATCGCTTCCACGGGAGCCGGGGGGAGAGATGACCTTTATTGACTCGGGAGGAGTAGAAACGGTAGTCTGACGAGACCTTTCGACTGTGCCCCCGGAAACACGGAATCAAAGGCGGCTCTCATGCTCATCATTCCCATGACCGGAAAACTCAGCCGGCAGAATCCCCCCTACATAACCCTGGGCCTGATATTCATCAATTGCTTCGTGTTCTTTGTCTTCCAGTTTCACGACAACAGAAGGGCTATGGAGGCCATGGAATTCTATTTTGATTCCGGACTTGCCTCGATCGAGCTGGAGACCTACCTGGAATACAGAAATACGGACGGCTCTTATGCCAGGGATCTAGAACTGCTCCGCAACAAAAAGCTCAAAGACGAGCAGGCCATGGCCCATTGGGACGCCATGATCAATGATTCCGATTTCATGGCCCGTCTCGAGAACGATGAAATTATCACGCCTGAGGATCCGGTGTATGACAAATGGCGTGAACAGAGAACCCGTTACAAAGAGATGATGTCCAGGGCCGTGTTCGTGCAATACGGCTTCACACCTGCCGACAAGACGTTCCTGACCAGCCTGACCCACATGTTTCTTCACGGCGGGCTCATGCATCTTCTCCTGAACATGATCTTTCTGTGGCTGGCGGGATGCGTTCTTGAATTGTGGTGCCCAAGACCCTTTTACCTCGGCCTTTACCTGGTCACAGGCCTTGTTGCGGTATGGTTTTTCTATTTCATATACCCTGAAAGCACGATTCCGCTGGTGGGAGCATCCGGGGCCATCTCAGGGCTTATCGGGGCCTATACCGTGGCGTTTGGAAGGACCAGGATAAAGGTATTCTATTCCCTGGGTTTCTATTTCAACTATGCCAGGGTCCCGGCCATTGTCCTTTTGCCTTTCTGGGTGGGGAATGAATTGTTCATGTTGTTTTTCGGCGGAGTCAGCCACGTGGCATACGTGGCCCATATCGGAGGACTCACAAGCGGGGCCCTTGTGGCGCTCCTTAACTGCAAGGTCCTGAAATGGACCTTTGAAGACGCGGTCAAAGAGGATCCAGGGGAGAGAATAAAGGTTCTCATGGATCAGGGCCTGAAGAGCCTGGAGAACCTGAAGATGGAAGAGGCCCGAGGGCATTTTGAAGAGGTCCTGGCCCTGGATCCCGGTCATCGGCCCGCCCTGACCAGTCTCTTCAACATAGACAAGCTGAGCCCATCCAGGAAACGCTTCCATCAGACCGCGTCTCTTCTTTTCTTGAACCTGCTGAAGGACGAAGGGGAAAGAGAAAGGCTCTATGAGGCATATAAGGAGTACTTGAGCCTTTCCAAGCGGCCCGGGATCAGCCTGGACCTGCTCATGAAGATAAGTTCCGCTTTTCTGGCGGGAGGGCACCTCCACGAGGCAGAAAAGATAATCGCCATGGTCTTGAAGCATGACCCCCAACAACAGAGACTGCCTTTGGCGCTGCTGAACCTGGGGAAAAGATACCTGGCCACAGGGGAGACAGGCCGCGCGGTTCGCTGCCTTACGGTCCTGGTGAAAAAATACGAAGAATCACCGGAATCCAGAATAGCGCGGGGATTGACAAAGCAGGCACAATGAGCCCGGTTCGCTGAAGCAGCAGGTGTTTATCAGTGTTGCATCTGCATAAGGTATTTTTCTACATGCGGGATGATTTCGTGCCCGGGATATTTTTTGATTATGTTCTTCAATATCTTCATGGCTTTTTCCGGGTTCTTCATCTTCTCATTAATGATATTGGCTGCAAGATAATAGGCCTTTGGGATGAGCGGGTCGCCTGTGCTGTTTTTGATGAATCTGTCGTAGGCCCGGACCGCTTCCATGGGCTCTCCTGCCTCGTTGAAAGACCTGGCCACCCTGAACGCGACTGCAGGTGAGGGGGTGAACCCAGCTTCTTTATTCAGGTCCGAGTAGACTTCGAGCAGTTCCTTGTTCCGGTTGTCTTTAGAGAGAAGATCCGTGTACGCCTTGCCGAACCGGACCATTTCCCGCAGGTCCTGTTTAATCTTGAGGAGGTTGTAATACCGGTCCGCCAGCTCGGGATTTGTGATGTTTCCCCTTGTCTCGCTCTTGATCAATTGTATGGCGTCATCCATCCTGCCGTCTTTTATGAGCATGTTCACCCTGTTCAGCAGGGCGGCTTGCGGATCCTGTTTCCCGGCATCTTCCAGGTCTTCCCACTCCTCGTCCTCCCGTTCCACCTCATAGCCGATTTCCTCATGATATTGATACAACACATAGCCCATCAGGGTATATGCGATCATCGTGTAATAGGATTTCGCAAAAAACAGGAGAAAGGGATGG
The DNA here is from genome assembly GCA_041685835.1 of Desulfatiglandales bacterium. Classification (GTDB taxonomy): domain Bacteria; phylum Desulfobacterota; class DSM-4660; order Desulfatiglandales; family HGW-15; genus JAIPEI01. The sequence continues at coordinate 16,416 of JAWLEX010000050.1, read as the reverse complement.
ATCTGATGGGGCAGGTAGTTGAAGAATTGATGCCACAATGTCATGGGCGCGCCGAGCAGCATGATGAGAAACAGGCACATGATCAGGTAACTCCACCCGATACGCCAGGCCATGCTCACGAATACCATGGGATTGAGGGCGTTTATGAGGCTGTTGGACGCAACAAGGATAATGATGATGGAGGGAAGGGACAAAAGAAGAAACAAGGCAAAAACCAAACCTGGAATCGGACCGAACCTGGCGACGACATATGTCACAAGGATCCCCAATATGAAAAAGAGGGCGATCTGCTTGAAAACGATCTGGAACTGATTCGAGATGGTTTTGATGTCGATTCTTGGAGCGGTCTTGATGTGCCCCTGGGCTGTGCGGGTCAACGCGGCAAAGGAGTATTTGAGAACAATGGCGCTCAGGATGAACTGCATGACCCCGCTTATCAAACCGCCCCCCAGAAACAGGTAGGACAAGAGGGACAAAGCCAGGATCAGGGCAAGGGGCCGGAGCTGAAAAGGGTAAAGGAAAAACCGGGGGAGCCGGTGCCAGAAGGGCATCACAGTGTCTTCAAAGGCCAGTTTTTCGACTTCCACGTCGCAGTTGGGACAGAAATAGAAGGTTTTCGTGTTCCCGTATTGCTCAATCAGCCTTTTTTCAACGCAGCGATTGCAGAAGGCGGTCTCGCACTTGCCGCACTCCCAATGCGCGGGGGTGGTCGGGTGGTAGTCACAGGTTGCGCCCATCCGATAGCCCTCCTTAATTGTGAGTAATTGTCCCAACCGGGGGACGCTGGTAAATAAGTAAACAACTCACCCAGCCAGGGTATGATCATACTCCCGAAAAACCACGGCGCCTCTTTCAGCAGCATAGCTGACACCGGGGGCGCTCATTTCAAGACGCTTCGCCAATCATCTGATGGGCATTCCGGCTGCGTCAAGACGGGCCTGTCTCGGCATGAATTATTGTGTGACATACGCTGTCGGATCCATTTTTTTACTTATTTACCAGCGTCCCCGGGCCTGCCCTGAGTGGAGAGATCAGGCGGACAAGGACACGCTCCTGTGCAGGCTGAGCAGGGTCTTGAATCACCATGCCCTTGAGGGTTTTCTGGAATCCTTCCATATCCAGGCACTCCAGCAGGTGGCGGGTCCGCCATTCCGGTGGCATATGCTTTGCCCAGGGGCCTTCGAGCACGCGGCGGAGGAGTTTGATGCGGTGCCGGATCGCCGCGGCTTGTATCTCTTCCATCGGGATGTTCAAAGGAAACGGCCCGGGCAGGCCCTTCATTAACAGGCAGAAGGCGTTTCCCCGCATAGGCTTCCTGCCGGTACGGTCCTGTATCAAGACCCCCAGCAACGCAGACCATAGGTCTCCTAAGAAATGGAAAAGCCCCACAGCCCCATCCTCCATATAAACGACAGGTGCGGTATCCGGCGGGAGGCCTATGAAACGGGCGAAATCCCTTGCCAGAGTTGCATGCATCAGCGGTCCCCGGCCGGCCACCTTGAGATCGGCGCGTGCACCGGTGTCGGCCACCAGGGCCTTCGACCGGCCCAATGTCTTGGAGATCCTGAGCCTCCGCCCGCCTAAGAGCATGGGCCCGTCACCCGTTGCATGCCTTGGGAGCGATCCGATCACCTGAAGGGTGTCCTGATCCACCAGTTCGACCCCGCCGGCGCCGCTGTCGATATTGGTGTGTATGAGCCCCCGTTCAAAGGCCTCCTCCAGTTTTTCTCCCATGGTATATCTGCTGCGGCCCGCGGGAACCAGCCATGCCTGTGTCGCCAGATGATCCAGCAGTTCGGGCAAACCGGGCAACCAGCCGGTCCGGTTCAACCAGCCGGGGAGCCGGGGGGCCAGGGCCTTGGCGGTGATCCACTTGCCGGGCGTCTGCATGAGCAACCCCAGGCACTGCTGGACCAGGACCGAGGGGCAGAAATGATAGGACCCGCCCAACAGCCGGCCCTCTCCGGCGGCCTCGATCAGATGTTCGTACCGGAGACGCTGGGCCTCGTCCCTGACCATGCACCATACCCGGGTTGTCCGGGTACGCCTGTTTCCCCGGCCGATTCGCTGCAGCAGGGACGATACGTCCGGGGGAGGCTCGGCAAGCACTACCAGATCTATGTCCCCGATGTCTATCCCCACCTCCAGTGTGGTGGTGGCAAAGCACAGACCGGCTGTGCCGGTGAGCATCCTGCGCTCAACCGTCTCGCGCCTGGACCGCGAAAGGCTCCCGTGATGCAGGAAGACCGCATCCCCGAACGGCGGCCGGCCCTTGAACATTGAAAACAGGCGCTCCGCATCGATCCTGCGCCGGACAAACGCCAGCACTTTCCGGACGCCGCCGCCCTGCGCGGTCAAACGTTGAAGGGCCATGGCCAGTCCGGACCAGCCCCCTTGGATGAATTCAGCCGCAATGGGCCTATCCCCCGGGACCTGGATAATCCCGGCGTCCCTCCCGAGATATCGGCCGGCGATCCCCTCCGGATCATCCACCGTGGCCGAAGAGGCGATAAGCTGTATATCCTTGGAGACAGCACGCACCCTCGAGACCAGGCAGGCGAGTTGATCCCCCCGCGGGGTGCCTGCCAGTATGTGCACGTCATCGAGCACCAGGACCCGTGCGCCGGACAACATGGAAGGTGTGCGCGTGAGGATTGAATCCAGCGACTCGGGGGTTGTAACAACCATGTGCGGTGGGTCTGCACCTGAAATCTCCCGTCGCTCGCCGGTACGACGGCCCACGCGAAGCCCCATGGCTGCCAGAGGCGGGGTGATACGCCTTGTCAGGTCGTTCACCAGGGCCCTGGTCGGGGACACGATCCAGGCGGACAGGCCGCCCGGACCGGACCCGCCGAGGATCTTCTCGGCGATTGGGGCGGTATAGGCCTCGGTCTTGCCGCTTGCGGTCGGGGCCATGACCAGGACCGGACCGCCCGCCATGACGGCCGGGATCACCTCGAGCTGCACCTGGGTCGGCGCGTTGAATCCGGCAAGCACCGCATGCCACGCCCTCGGGACCGCGGCCTTCAGCGCCTCGATGGAGGAGTGATCAGTCATCGTGCAACCGGTTGGAGATGTCGCTCGAGGTCTTTGAGTGTGGGCTTCAACCTATCCGGGCAATGCCGGGTGATATCCACCAGCTCAGTGATGAATTTGAGGGCCTGCCTGGGGTTTTCGATGAGCCCCTGCAAATGGCAGGGCTCGATCACCCTTGCCATCAGGGAGGCCAGATCAAGACCGGGCATGAAATCCCTGTCAGCAAGGCCGTACAACCTGAGCACGCGGCCTGAAAGGGTGATGTAGTCCACGGTATCAAAGGGCACGAGCTCCATGAACCGGTCGGCCGGGAGGCTCTTTTCAAGAAGGGCCTTGCCTTCCGGGTCGTGGGTCAGAGCAAACATGCAGTATAGGGGCTGGTCTTCCTTATATCTGTAGGAAAAGCTTTGATGTATGGAATGTCCTCCTCTGGGCAGGCCTTCAGGGTCAAAGCGGAGCATGGATCGCGGAAGGCATGCAGCGGCAAAGGTGCGGAACATGATGTCGGAAAAGGTGCGGTCCTGACCGCGAAGCACACTGTAGAACTCCGCCTCGTCCACCATTATGGCCAGGCCCTTGTAGCCCACCTGCCGGGCCAGCTCGGCGATCCCTCCGAGCAGAAGGGTGTAGAGATGGGTCACGGTGCGGAAATCCTTCAGGGCATACAGCCGTGTCCTGGCAGTTGTGGCGCGACGCAGTTCCGCTTCCAGCTCCATATTGCTCGCCACTTCCGAGCCCTCTATCCAGTCCACCAGGCGTTCTTGCAGATCATCACTGTTCCTGGTGGCGGGCAACACCGCCGTATAGAAAAGCGCAGGGCCCAGATACGGATGGTAGTCGGGTTGGCGTGGCATGCTCCATCTGCGGATCAGTTTCACATCCGCCGCGGCCTTCTCGAGGAGCGGTTTAAGGCCGCGGCGCTCCAGGTTCGGGTCGTCCGGATACCGGATACCGCCGGCAAGCCTGTGAAAGACCCTACGGGGCCTGTTGGCCACCACCTCACTGCTGTCCAGTGTCGCCCGGGTGGCAAGAAAACCCTTCTCCAGTGCCAGGAGCTCGGCCATTTCCAGGAAGTGGGTCTTGCCGGTCCCGTAGTCTCCGAGAACGACCCTGAGCCCGCCGTTTTCCGTTGCCGACTCGAGGTCCCGTAGGATCACATAGAGCTCGAGGTCCCTGCCTACAGTATAGGTGTCCAGATGAAATGCAGGCACCACCCCGAGCCTGAGGGCCTCGATGGCCTGGTGTGCCGTGATCGTGTCCGAGGCCGTAAGGTTTTCGGTCTCATTTTCGGTCTCATTTTCATTCAGGCCGGTTGCCGGGCCGGCCTTTCCCGGGGGTTTATGTGCGGGCGCAGGGTGTACGGATTTCTTCTTTTTTGAAGTTGCGGTGCCTTTCTTGCTGGTGGAAGCGGGCCGGGAGGCTTTGGCAGGCGGAAACTCAATCTCCTCCCGAGGAATCTCCCACGGGGTCCCCGGCATTTCATCAAACTCGACCCTGATGATACGGCCGCCGCGCACAAATCCGAGTATTCTTCCTGCTCCCCAGTCTTCGTGACGGATGGGGTCCCCGATCTTTGCAGGCGGGCCATCAGGCATCCAGGAACTCCTCGTCATCATACTCCACGGATTCCAGGACGGCATACCCGCCCTGTACGATCCTTACGGCCTCTTCCTCGGTGATCCGGCGTTCGATTTCCGACTTCTGGCCGTACAGGAAGTCCACGTAGGTCTTCACAAAAAGCCTTCTGTGGCTGACCTCGAAGCTGTAAGCCGCCATTGTGCCGGCGATCAAGGATCGGTTGTGGGCTTGAATAGCGGCGTCCGCCTTCCACCCGACGGCGGTTTCGAATATGGTCAGAAGCCTCTCGCCGATGGCCTCGAGAAACACCTCAGGCTCCATATCCAGGTGCTCCAGATCGATAACCGCGGCCTGGGGGCTGCGTTCACTCAGAGGAACAGGGCTCTTGAGCCGCTGGTCAAGGGCCGGATAATCCGGGACCACATTGCGCATGAACTCCGGCGGCACCGCGTAAATGAAAAGAGTGGACGGAAGCCTTGCCTGGCCGCACAGGTCGATGACCTGCCGAAGGTTGTCTCCCACGGCCAGCATCTTCCGGCTGGTGAGCGACAGGTTCCTGTCCACCTCGTCGAACAGCAGGGTGATTCCCGGAAGTCCATAGCCCGAGATGATCTGTGAGAGGCTGCGGAGCATCTTGAACCCTGTGGAGGAGTCAACCGCCTCGAAAACGCCGAGGGGCCGGGTGTCGGTCTGGGGCACGGGTTCGCCCAGGAGCCAGGGTTCCAGGACCGTCTCCCGGCCGGCGTCCCCCTTGAGGTGGGCCTCCATGAAGGTTGCTGCGGCCTTGCGAAAGGAATGGCTTTCCGCGGCCACCCGGCCCGCTGTCTGCCTGAGCCATGCCATGGCCCGCTCTTCGCCCATCACGGCCAGCTTATCATCCATCAGGTCCCTCAGGACATCGGTGAGGCCGCGGGTAGGCTCCATGCCGTTGTCCAGCGGCGGGCTCGTCAGGTTCACGGCGACAGCGGAATAAACCTTCACCGGATCGTCATAGGGACACTCTCTGGGCGACAGATTGACAAGGGAGGTGAGAAAACCGTGTTTCCACGCGAGATCCCGCACGCAATAGAGAAAATGTGTCTTTCCACCGCCGTAATACCCCTGAACCAGCTTGAAACCCGAACCTCTCGGGTTACGCTTGAGCCTCTGGAGGTATTCACGGTCCAGGATACGCAGGTAAGAGTCGTTGCCCACATTGAGATGGGTGATACCCTGCTCCGGGGGCTGGCCCGACTCCCCCACCCGCTGCAAGATATGCCTTGCCGGTTCCGGTTGAAGGGCCGCCTCATTCATATTGAACCCCCGTCCACTCATCCCTCCACAGAGGAGAACCAGATGCTGAGATAATACTGGCCCTGCCCGGGGCTGTCCTCCACATAGAGCACCCCCTTTTTATCCCGTGTGCTGGACCCGGTGGCAGTACCCAGATTGAGCCGCCTGCCGTTTCTGTGAAGCAGGCCCCTGCGCCGCAGCTTGGCAAGATCATAGGCCATCTGCACGCGCCCATAGGCACGGTAATTTGCAGTCTTCGGGTCGGCGCGGAACTTGTCGCCCTGGAAAGACAGGGCCACCAAAGGGAGAAGGTCTGCAAGAGGGGCCCTCTCACCCCTGGGTGCTTTCTTGTCGAACAGCCGGATCTCATAGGCACTGTGCAGGGCATCGAAGAACCGCTCGGAAGACCATGCGGCCTCGAGGGTCTTCAGGTTCTTTTGCACCGCGGTGATGATCCGCTCCGGTCTTGCCGGCAGCTCTTCCAGGGGGAGCCTGGCGTAAAGTACGGAGGCGAGATTCTGCTCCAGGTTTACCACCACAGTGAATGGTTCCACTGCAAACTCCATCGGATCAGTGGTGATGAGCCTGCAGGCAATCCCCTCGTCCCCGGCGCATTCCTTCAGCAATCGCCCGAATTCGGACCTCCTGGTCCTTGCGCGCTCCTGCTGGTCCGCCTCCGCCGCATCCAGCAGTTCGGTGAAATCCACATCCAGGCCCACACCCTTTGGATCGGATCGTGCGAGCTGCCTGCATGCCTCCTCCACCTTTCGAGGGGATTCCAGCGCATCAGGAGAGGCCAGGGTCTTCAGTGCCTTTTGCAGGGCCGCCAGCTCCTTGATCTTCTCGTCCACCCGGGAAAGCAGCCCGGCCGCCAGTTCGTCTATCACAATGCCTCCATCAACATCACTTTTCCGTTCCCTTCTCAATGCCGAGACGGCTCAAGGCCGTTTCCAATTTTGCCGGAGGACGGCCGCCCCGGCACCTGGGGCAGGTCTTTTCATTCGTGAACATGGTCAGGCATGATTCGCATAACAAGTGCAAGGCCTCGTCGCAAAATCCCAGGGTATACGTGTCATGTCCACAGGCCTCACATGCCATCGGGTCGAACCCCTTACTCAGAAGGTTGTATACCACACTCATACGGCGCTCTTTCTTGCGGCGCTTGACCAGGAGATCGCACCGCCTGACCGGCATGCGGGCGAGAAGCAACGCCGTGGGATCAATGGTAAGACGCAGCCTGTATTTGTCCTTCAGGGCATTCAGCTTTCGGGCCTTTTCGCTCTTAAGCTGTTCCATCTTCTCTTTTCGTATATCGAGCTCCGCGCCCTGGAGCTGCCGTTTTTGGATCTCCGCTTCCATTTCACCGGTCAGGTCCTGAAAATAGGTCTCAATGCGGTGGATGTCGCGGGCATGGTGCCGTGTCACGGTTTCCCTGAACTGGGTGAGGCCTTCTCCGGCCCGGCGGACAACCCGGTCACAGGCCGCGACAAAGAGGTTGTCCAGTGAGTGCTCCTGGAATTCCGATTCCTTGACCGTCAGGGGCTCCCAATCAAGAGCCTGCTCTAAAATGAGTCCCGGCAACCGGGGGCAGCCCGCCCCCAATGAGGAGACACAGATGTGATGAACCGCCTCATGCCGCTCATCCGCATCGGCCGCAACCTCGAATGACCAGACCCAATAGTCCAGCCAACTGTCGTGTGTGCCTTTAACCTCGTATGTGGAGTTCGGGAACCCAAAGGACTCCGCGGGATCGGGTTCGGCCTGTTTCCTGATGGAAAGGGGGGGCATCCGCACCGAGGCCGTATTGCCCAGTTCCCTGGCCATGAGGATCGCGCGGTCGAGGAGCTCGGTCCCAAAGCCGATGGAGATACTCCCCTGCTCGTCTCCCGCATTCACGGTATCCGAAACGGTCACAAGGGCTTCCTGCAGGCCGAGCCGGTTGCAGGCATGATCCGGAAGCAGGGCCTGGAAACGGTTTTCTGACGGATTCCATTCCACCGCACCGCCGCTTTCTTCGATCAGGGTGCTTGCAAATGTAAGGATGTCGTTCATAAATCTCTCAGGCGATTACACCTCATAATCATTGACAAAAATATCGCTGTCAAACTGCTTTATCTTGTCGTGTCGCCGCCTTGCCGCCAGTAGTTCGTCGCCCAGGCTTTCAAAAGCCCTCTTTATGTCCTCCTCATTCCTGCTTAGGGCATAGATATCGACTATCCGGTCTTCGAACTCGGCCTCGCTCTTTGTATGACCCAGGACCAGGTCCACTTCACCGATCACGAGTTCGAACATGTTTATGCGCCTGTCCAGCACGTCCAGGATATGGTGCTCCGCAGTGCCGGCGGCGCAAAGGTTGTAGACATGCACCGGCCGGGTCTGGCCGATGCGGTGGATGCGGCCGATGCGCTGTTCGATCTTCATTGGGTTCCAGGGCAGGTCGTAATTGACCATGGTGGAACAGAACTGGAGGTTACGCCCCTCTCCCCCGATCTCGGAGCAGAGCATCACATTTGCCCCGTCCTGAAACCTGCGAACCGCCAGATCTTTATCCGCCGCGCTCATATTGCCCTGAAACATGGAAAAGTCTATTCCTGAATCCGAAAGCCGCCGGGCGATCTCTTCCAGGGTCGCCATGAAGCGGGAGAAGACGAGCACCTTTTCCTTGCTCACCTCCAGAAGTTCCAACAGGCGGGCGGTCTTGGATGTACCGGGGGCATATTCACACAGTTTTGCCAGTTTAATCATCTCCCCTTTCATCCCGCCGTTGACCTGGGGGTTCGCCGCCATCTTGACCAGCGTGTTCCGCACGGCCCGCGGGCTGGAGCCCGCTTCCTGAAGCAGGAGACCGAGTGACAGCCGCGATACATTTTGCTGAAAGCCCTCGCGGACCAGGTCGGTCAGCCTGGCATACAACTCACGCTCGGCCGGCTCCCCTTCCACCAGAACCGTGGTGGCATGCCTGGCGGGCAGCCGGATATCAGCCAGGGCCCGGGTGTTGCGAATCATCACCTCCCCGATCAGTTCCCTGAGCCGTTCCCGGTTTCGGGGCTGGGTAGGGTCCCCCCGCAGGACGAACTGACGCCTGAAGGAAGTGCGGGTGCCCAGTTGACCGGGCTTGAGCAGGGTCACCAGGCTGAAGAGGTCCATCAGGTTGTTTTCCACCGGTGTTGCACTCAGCAACAACAGGAACCGGCTCTTCAATTCATTGACAAGGGCCCATCCGGCTGTCTTGTCGTTTTTCACATGATGGGCCTCGTCCACGATGATCAGGTCGAACCCGATACGGTTCAGCAGGGGCCTGTGGGTCTTGTTTCGGGCCATGGCCAGGGAGGCCACAATAAGGTCATGGTTCTTCCAGAAGCGCTCCGGATCCTGCCGCAACTCAGCGGAGTCAGGGGATGTAGGTGCGAGCCCGAATTTGGATGACAATTCCTCGCACCATTGGCTGGTAAGTGCCGGAGGAGTCAGGATCAGGGCCTTTTTCACCATGCCGCGCATCATATATTCTTTCAGCACCATGCATGCTTCGATGGTCTTGCCCAGGCCCACCTCGTCGGCCAGCAGGACCCTGCCCCTGAAGGAACGCATCACTTTGCGCACTGTCTCGACCTGATACATGAAATGCGTCACATCTTGCAAGGTGCTGAGGCATATCAGGTGGTCGAAATGCTCCGCCTGGGAGAGCCGGCCCGCCTCGTGTGCGAGGAAGTATCTTTTTATACTCGAGACATCTCCGGATACAAACCGAGTGTGAAGATCGGCCGGGCTGCCTATCTGTGCGGAGATCCGGATTTGAGGGACCTCCACGGTCCGGGAGGGCGGGTCCTGGATTCGGGCTGGTTGTCCAGGGGTCTTTTGCACCGAAATTGCGGCCGGTTCCGCGGCCTTGGCCTTCCTGGAACCGGTCTTCCGGTCACGGGCTTCGGTCTTCTTCCGTCCCCGGGCAGGAGTGGTCTTTCTTGATGCGGCGGATGGAACCGATTGTTTGGAAGACAGGCCCAGGTTGTCCCGGCACTCTTCGGCGTACAACCCGATCTCCTGCAGAGTATAACCCCACTCCCAAAGGAGCGATTCCGGAATCTCACCGGCCTTATCGAGCAACGGCAGGGCCTTCTTGAAGTGGGACAACCGGAATTCGTTTATAGCATACTCCACCTTTTCCTGTTCATTCAACCGGCCGAATTTCTTGATCCGCTTGAGGCACCAGGCAATGTCTTTGGGATGATATCGCTCTTGCAGCAGTATTTCGAGCATGAGGCGATAGGCGGGCAAATGCTTGGGAAATCTCTCGGTCATTCCCATGAGCATGGTAATAGCCGCGTGGTGGTCTCCCTCCTCCCACGCCTCCCTGGCCATATTCAGCACCGAGGAGCGATATCGTTGTCCTGATGATCCTGGGGTGTTACCAGACATAGCCCGTTTACCGTGAATGAGGAAGCCGGATCGGAAAAGCTCCGTCGCCGCTCCCAGGTAAAAGCTTCCATAACGCCGGAGTCGATCTTACCCGCGTCCATGTTTTCGGTCAACCCCAACTGCAAGGCAGGGGGGACGCTGGTAAATAAGTAAACAACTCACCTCAAGCGGAGTATAATCATTCTCCCGAATAATGGGGGCGCCTCTTTCAGCAGCATAGCCGACGCCGGGGGCGTTCACTTCAAGACGCTTAGCCAAAGGTCTGATGGGCAAAGGGTAGGGCCCCCAGAGGGACAACAGCGCGGCGTGGAAACAAAATCAATAAGAAGAAATATGGGCACCTATTTTAAATAACACGGGAAATAGTGCTTTTGCCACTATGCACACATTAGTGTGCACAATATCCAGGAAAATGGCGGCGATAAAGCCCCTGCAAATTTGTATTTGAAAGGCCCTCGCGTGTTTCCCGCCATGCACCCGCCTCCGGTCTTCTTCGACGAGGTCCAGCAGGCACCCGGGCTTCTCCCTTGCGTGAAGGAGCGGATCGACGCGACAAAGAACTGCACGGGCCAATACCTCCTTACCGGATCTCAGGACCTCCTGCTCGCGGAATCCATCACCGAGTCCCTTGCCGGGCGTCGGCCATACTGCGCCTCCTTCCCCTTTCCCGTCGTGAGACGGCGGGCCGGCCTCACCCAGTACCAGGCCTTTCTGAGGACCCTGGCCGCGCCAAGCGCTCAGTTCGTGAACCTCAGCGAGCTGGGCCGGGATCCGGGCGTGGCGCTCAACACGGTCAAGGCCTGGCGCTCCGTACTGGAAGCGACCTACCATACCATCGCCTGTCAGGATGCCGTCATCCGGCGCATCGAGATCATAGGTGAAGCCGGAAGGCGGATTTCGGACGGATCAAAGAAGGAACACCCGGAGCTGCCTTGGCAGGAGAGGAGAAAGCGTGCCGCCGACATGCTGGAGGCTGTCGGCCAGCCTCGACTCCCGCTCGGCCTTCGAGCTGCTCGACCTGCTGCATGACCTGAACGCCAGATTGCATACCACCTTCCTGTTTTCCACCCACGACCAGCGCCTGGTCGACCGAGTACGCACAGTCGTGGTCTTGCAGGACGGGAGACTGACCGGATGACCAAGTGGCTCACCTTTGCCTGGCGCAACGTTCTGCGCAACACCCGCCGCAGCCTGATGGCTGGGGGCATCGTGGCACTGAGCACCGTGGCGTTGCTGCTGACCACAGGCTTCGTCCTGGCGACTTTCCTGGGCCTGCGGGAGGTAACCATCCGCAGCGATGTAGGACACATCCAGATCGCCGCCCCCGGCGGCTTTGACGGCGCGACGGATACGGAGTCTTTCCTTACCCATGACCAGCTCGAAGCCCTGAAGCTCGCAGTAGCAGGGCTGCCCGGCGTGCGCTTTGCCATGCCGCGTTTGCTGTTCGAGGGCCTGGCTTCCACCGGTGAGACCGGCATAGCCATTATCGGGCGCGGTGTCGATGCCGACCGAGAGATGGCCATGTCGACCATGTTCGCACCCATCGACTCTGGGCTTCCCCTGCCGTGGCGCGTGTCGCCGGGAAATTCGCCTGCGCTGCTGGGCAGCGACCTGGCCCGCGGTCTGGCGGTGCGGCCGAAAGACATGGTGACAGTGCTGGCGACCATGCGCGACGGCGCCATCAATGCGGTCGATATGGATGTTTACGGCACCTATCGCACCGGTACGCCCGAACACGACGCCCGCAATGTTATGGTTCCGCTGGGCATCGCCCAGGAACTGCTGGGCGTGGAAGGGGCAAGCAGACTGGTCGTCGTCCTGGACGATACCGACGCCACCGAGGCTGTAGCCGGAGCCTTGCGCGCCGTTTTCCCGAACCTGGAGGTGCAGACATGGCGGACGCTGGGGCCTTACTACGACCAGGTGGTGACGCTTTATACCAATATCTCCACCGTCATGTGTACCATCATCGTGGTGGTAGTCCTGCTGTCGGTGGGCAACACCATGCTCATGACCGTGCTCGAGCGGGTGCGCGAGGTGGGGACCATGCGTGCCATAGGCTTCCCGGCGGCCCGACTTCGCTTCGGGTTCGCCTTGGAGGGCTCGATCATCGGCATTCTGGGTGGGCAACCGCGTCCTCGATTTTGAGGCTTGGTCAGCCTCATAAAAGTAGGGTGCATTTATCTGAATGAAAATCGGTGTAAGTCGTTTATTGCCGTCAGAGCAGAAGGACAACCGAGAGGGATATGAATGACAGCAGGGTGGATATGACGATCGAGGCGGATGCAAGGCCCGTGTCGGAGTTCAACTGGGAAGACAGGATATAGATGGAAGCCGAGGTCGGCAGTGCGAAGAAAATCATGGTCACCAAGAACGGGACGCCGCCGACGCCCAGAAGCCGCAGGAAAAAATAGCCCACGAGCGGAAACAGCAGGAGCTTGAAAACGGCTGCAATCAGCGAGGCCCTGACATGACCCTGCAACTTGTCAAAAGACAGGGCCGCCCCTACGGAAATGAGCGCCAGGGGCAGGGTGGCCATTGAGGTCAGGCTCAAAAGATTATCCAGAAATACCGGAAAGTTGCCGACAAACCGGGCGTAGAGAAGTCCCAGAACACAGGCGATGATCAAAGGGTTGGAGATCACGGCGGTAATGGTCAGCCTCAGGCGCCCTCTGGTGTTGATGTCGCGCCCTGAATACCAGATGAGGGTGGAAACGGCCACCAGGTTGATTACGGGGATCAAGACGCCCGCCAGGATCCCGAAATAACGCGCCCCTTCCTCACCCGCGGCATTCAATGCCACCGCCATGCCGATGTAGGTATTGAAGCGGTAACAGCTCTGGCTGAAGGAACCGGCCTGAAAGTCAGTGATCTTGAACAGTTTGATGCCCGCAAGGGCCGCCAGGCAGATCACCATCAAGGCCAGGGCCGCGGCCTGGCAGTAGCCCCAGTCAGTCAATTTGTCCGGCTCCGCCCCCCCGATCTTCCAGAACAGCATGGCCGGGAAAAGGATAAAGTACACCAGCCGATCGGAGGTCTTCAGAAACACCTCGTTGGTCAGCTTAGAGCGCTTCAGTACGGACCCTAGCACAATCAGGGCAAATACCGGGAAAAGACTGTCTAATACCATGACACACTACGCCTGTAAGCAATAAAGCCTCACCAGGGGACACGGACCGTGTTTTGTGTCCAGAAATACTCATTGATACAACCTCATGGATTCCCGATCGAATCATATTCCTTCCCACCGTCCGACGTAAATCGTGAAACAGCTTACCAGGAATACCGGCCTCTTTACAAGCCTTTGTCCATATCCCCCGAAAGTCCCGGTTCTCTTCTCCATTGCGATGAAAGACCCAGGATTTCACCCTTGCGCCATCCCGTCCTGTACGCAAATGTAAAAATGGGTTTTAGGTACCCAGGAAGGACGGCCAAAAGATCCAGAAAGTCCTTAGGCGGATTTCCTCTGCCACCATGTCTTTAATGGATCCACCCCGGACAAGAGCACGGTCCGGGAGGTGGTCTTCGATCTCATCTGTCAAAGTCGAGATGTCCGGTCAGGACCGGACATTTCATTTGCTACACATCGAGCTTGAGGTCTTGCCAGCTCATGTCGGAGATGGTAGGAACAGAGCCGAATACGTCACTGTTCCGGTGGTGTTCCTCGGCGTGGGAATGATTGACGTCTGGAATCAGCAAGGGCATTTGAAGTCTTTCTCGGACCGACACTGGTTGAGGATTGAGGAGTGCCATCAAAAGGATCAAGTCTGGAAATCCTTATTATCCGTGGGTACTGCACTGCAATGCTATTGATTTTTCGAGGACGCTGGTATGAAAGAACCACACATCCTGTATGACACCGATGGACACATAGCAAAAATCATTCTCAACCGCCCCGAAGCTAAGAACGCCTTCAGCCCTGAGATGATCACCCTGTGGAGGGAAGCCCTTGAGAAATCCCAGGCAGATCAGAGCATTCGGGTTGTCGTCATCACAGGAAAAGGAGACACCTTCTGCTCAGGTGGGGACATCCGGGATATGGCAGAGGGGAAACTCCGTTCGTGGGGTATGAAGAATTTCTTGTGGGAGGGCGTTCACAGGATTGCTCTAACCCTTGAGGACACGGACAAACCTGTGATCGCTGCAATCAATGGGGTGGCCATGGGCGCCGGCCTGGACATGGCGATCATGTGCGACCTTATAATATGCTCTGATAAGGCGAAAATGGCGGAATCCTATATCATGATGGGGGTCGCCCCCGGCGATGGAGGAGCGTATTTCCTTCCGAGGCGTGTGGGAACTGCAAGAGCCCTGGAGCTTCTTCTTACCGGAAAGGTGATTGGCGCGAAAGAGGCTTTTGAAATGGGGCTCGTGAACCGCGTTGTCTCACATGAAAGATTGATGGAAGAGACAATTTCCTTTGCAAAAGAGATTGCAATGAAACCACCTCTTGCAACACGCATGATAAAAAGAGCGGTCTACCAGGCCCAGAAGAGTGATCTCCGATCCCACCTGGACTATATTTCGTCCCATATGGCCCTTCTTTCAGAAACGCGAGACCACCAGGAAGCGGTTCGTGCCTTTCTCGAAAAAAGAAAACCTCATTTCAGAGGTGAATGAAAAAACCCCCAAGCTCAGGGCCTATCAGATCCTTCTTTTGTCCTCGCTTACAAAACCTATTAAAAAAAGGCAGATAACCCCCATCACAGCCAGTGAAAACCATGCCCAAAAGTAGGACTTGGTGGTATCAACGATATATCCAAAAACTGGTGGCCCTATGGCGGACCCGGATATTCCGATCATGCCACCCAGTCCCACCGCTTTTCCCGCCCCCCGTCTTCCTCCGAATTCAGCAAGCAGAGTTAACCATATTCCACCGAAAGCTATTCCTCCAAAACCAAAGAGAATCAAAACAGGATATAGTTCCCATGAAAGATAGGGGCCTGCAAACGCCAGCAGAGCGCACATCAGTGTCACAGTTCCCGCCATAAGCATGAGGACCCGCTTCCTTTTTCCGTTAAAAACCCTGTCGCTTAGAAGACCACTAAATGGCCTGGCTATGGCGCCCGAGATTTCTGTCATTGCAAGCAGACCTCCTGCGGCTATTACACCGAACAATAAAGACTCAGTAAGATAGAGCACCAGGTGCGCTATCATAGCCATTTCGATCCAGGTAAAACAGAGACCGCAGAGGGCGGTAAGCCAAATCTCTTTGCTTTTTAGGATGTTGGAAAGCGGGAGGGCACTTCGATACAATTTTTGTTCTCGTACTGCCGGATCCGATTGAGGCTCTTTGTATAAAATAAGCGCGAGTGTGCCTATTATCGCAGCCAGTATACCCAGAAAAAGGAAGCCATAACGCCAACCGAAAGCTAGCGCGATAGGCGGTAGAGAAACGGCGCTCACGATTCCTCCAATATTTACAGCGGTCTGTTTAATGCCCATGACTGTTGCTCTCTCCCTCATGGGAAACCAAGATATCACTGCCTGAGTGGTGGCGGGCATCAGAAAACCGCATCCAAATCCTGTTATAAACATAAGAAAAAGTATAGAAGTATACGAAGACATGAAAAATAGCATTATCATACATGTCCCCGCAATAAATTCTCCAGCCACCATCGGCCAGCGGGCTCCGATTCTGTCCACCACCCAGCCCGTAGGAAAGATGCTTGCTATATATCCGAGCGAGGCTGCTGACATAAGAAGGCCTACCTGAGTGCTTGATATAGAAAGGTCTTCTTTGAAAAAAGGGCCTAATGGGCCCACGCTTAGTCTGTGTAGAAAGACGACTACATATGCGGTCCACAGCACACCCAGTATCACCCACCTGTAACTGTCGGCGCTCTCCACATTGTGTTCCATACCTTCTCCTTCTGACAGGCCGCTGTTAAACACCGATTTTCGCATAGCGTTCGACCGTCACAGCGATATAATAAAAAGGGGCTATCCATTTCGCTGGCCTAATGCTAAAGTGTGAGCATGGATTTTCATGGCCCACACCCTCTTGGAGGAATCGACTATCCCAGAACTCTCCAAGAGTTTGACGAATGGTTTTCGACAGAGCAGAAGTGCCTTGATTTTCTCTATAAACTTCGTTGGCCAAACGGGTTTATTTGT
>JAWLEX010000049.1:0-20480 GCA_041685835.1 Desulfatiglandales bacterium | reverse complement strand
AACTCTTTGAGAAGGCTGAGAAAGATATGCGTGACCGCTACGAGACTTACAAACACATGGCTGCTCAGGGGAGCGGGGAGGCTCAGGAAGGCTAGTTGGTGCCCATCCAGAAACGCTTTTTGGGCACTGGCAAGTTTCCAATTCAGAAATGAGGATTTTTTGTCAACCTCGCAGATTGACGCCGAGATTGGCAAAAAAGACCATTTCTGGATGGAAACTAGTTGGCAGAGCGAACCCGAACCCCGGGTGGGGGATCTCCCACACCGGGGGTTCATTTTCCCTTGGTGTTCTCGGTAAAGCTGTCCACAGGTTTCTTGTCTGCTTGGTCTTTTCTTGGCGTCTTGGCGTCTTGGCGGGATACGAAAAGGTTCTGCAGGTTTCGAAACTCCGGAAGCCTTCGCGCCCGCAGGCGCTCCAGGTCCTCGACGCTGGTGAGATCGTAGTGGATGGGCGTGATGGTTATCCGGTTTTCCTTCAGGGCCGCGCCGTCGGTGTCCGGGTTTTCCGGTTCCACGGGAGTCTCACCTGTCAGCCAGTAGTAGGCGTTTCCCCGAGGATCGATGCGCCTGTCGAAACTCTCCTTGAAACGGCTTACTCCCTGCCGGGTCACGGACACCCCCTTGATCTGTGAGGGGGGGAGTGCCGGGATGTTCACATTGAGCGCCGTTCCCGGGCGCAGCCCGTTCTCGGTGAGGTACCGGATGATTTCCCGGCCGAATGCCGCGGCAAACCGGTAGTCCGGGTCCCGCAGGGTGTCCAGGGAGATAGCCGCGGAACGTATGCCTAAAAAGGCCCCTTCCGTGGCGGCGGAGACCGTTCCGGAGTAGAGAACGTTTACCCCCACGTTGGCCCCCAGATTGATGCCCGACAGGACAACATCGGGCGGGGGGTCGAGAAGCTCCTGCACGGCGATCTTGACGCAGTCGGCCGGCGTGCCTGAAACCCCGTATCCGAAAAAGGCGCCCGAGCGCACAACCGGCCGCACCCTCAGCGGGGAGCTGAGGGTTATGGCGTGGCCCACGGCGCTCATCTCCACCTCCGGGGCCACCACATGGACCTCAAAACCCTCACTGAGTTCCCTGTAAAGGGCCATGAGCCCCGGAGCAAGAATGCCGTCGTCGTTCGTGAGCAATACCCGCATGTCGTCTTTAATCCCCTTTTGCGCCGCCTTTTATAGCACGCCGTCCCCTGAGAAGGAAGGAGAATTGGGGGTTTTCATTGCACCAGGACTCCATCTGCTGTATAAGGATATACCAACCAACGCGCTCTTCCCGAGGCATGAATCCACACCGGAGACACCATGGTTTGAGTAACACGCACAAAAGCCGGGAAGACCTTTACATCCGAGCACTGGAAACGGTTCTCCGGTTCGGCGCCCTGGTCAACTCCACGCTTAATATCGAAACCGTGCTCGACCACGCCATGCAATGGGCCGAGGAGTTTGTAGAGGCCTCGGCAAGCTCCGTCTACGAGCTGGATGAGGCCACAGGCGAACTCTTCATTCGTCTCGCAAGAGGCGAGAAAAAGGTGCCCGCACGCGAAATCCGGCTCCGGGTCGGAGAAGGCATCGCCGGTAACGTGGTTCAGTCCGGGGAGCCGATCATTGTCCAGGACGTGGAGCAGGACAGCCGGTTCAATAACAGGTTCGATCACATGACCGGGTTTAAGACCCGCTCCATGATCTGCGTCCCCCTTATCGTTCGAGGCCGGCCCACCGGCGCCATCCAGGTCATCAACAAAAAATCGGGGGAGGAGTTCACGCATACGGATCTCGAGCTCCTTACGGCCGCTTCCCAGCAGATCGCCGTGGCCCTGGAGAACGCGAAGCTGTATGGACGCCTCCAGCGGAAGTTCCAGCTCACGGAACAGGAGCTCAAGAGGACCCAGGAGCGGCTTATCAGGAGCGAGCGGCTGAGTGCAATGGGAAACCTGGTCCGGGGCGTGGCCCATGAGATCCGTAACCCTCTCATGACCATCGGGGGATTTGCACGGCGGATAAAGGCCAAGGAGACCGACGACAAGAGCCTTTCCCGCTATGCCGACATCATCCTGGAGGAGGCCAACCGGTTGGAGGCCCTGGTGCAGGAGGTCCGGGAGTTTTCGGAAATACAGACAGCCAAGTTGAGCCTCAACCGCATCGAGGCCGTCATCGAAGAGATCCTTCCAAAAATCGAGGCCCCGGCAAAAGACGCAAACGTCGAGGTCCGGCTCCGCATGGATGAAGACATTCCTCCCCTGGCCATGGACAGCCATCAGATCGCCAAGGCCCTCCTGAATATCGCCTGGAACGGTATCGAGGCGATGCCGTCGGGAGGGACCCTGGAAATCAAGGTCCTGAGGGCCAAGCGCAAGCTGTCCATATGTGTATCGGACACTGGAAAAGGAATTGCCGAGGACCAGCTCGATTCGATCTACGATCCCTTTGTGACATCCAAGACCCGTGGTGCCGGGTTGGGACTCACCATGGCCCATCGGATAATCACTAACCACCGCGGGGAGATAGAGATCCAGACCGCCGAGGGAAAGGGAACGACCATGACGGTCCGAATCCCTTTTTCCCTACCTAGTGCCCATCCGGAAACGCTTTTTGGGCACTAGCAAGTTTCCAATTCAGAAATGAGGATTTTTTGTCAAGATCAAGGAAATCAAGAGGTTGCGCGGAGGCGTACTGAAGTACGCCGCACAAGCAACCTCGCAGATTGACGCCGAGATTGGCAAAAAAGACCATTTCTGGATGGAAACTACCTAAGGCGGGCCCTTGCCCGCAACCCAAAGCCAATGAGCACTGGCGCGAAGAATGAGCGTCCTGTTTGTTTCTTCGGGATCGAAATCGCTATCGGGATCGAAATCGATTTCCTCTAATCCATAGACCCCGGTGTCTTCCTTAGACCCCAGAGTCTTCCTTCACACAGCGGTAGACATCAAGCTTTTCGTGTCAAGTATCATTTTGTTCTCTTTCGATTGCGATCCCGATCCCGATTTCGATTTCGATTTGGATTATAACAACATCAATACTTCTTGTTTTTTCTGACAGCTTTTCAGGAGTAAGGCACTAACCCGGAAGAAAATCGTTAAGATGACACTGCAACTAAAAGGGTGATGCTAAGGGCCAGAAACACCGCCTAACGGGGCAAGGGATTTGAAGATACCCTGCCCAATCATCCGGACCGGGAGGTCGCATGAATCAAAAAGGCAAGAGCCGCGTCGGTCTTTGGATCCTTGTTCTTCTCATCCTTTTGGGGGCCGGGACGGCCGCATATTTCGCCTTCCTGAGGCCGGAACAAGAGCCGGTGGAGAGGCCTGTGGCCCGCGTGGACGAGGCGGACCCCTCGAAGGAACACCGGCGGCCTGCGCCCCTCGAGACCGACGCCCCGCGCTTGCCCATACCTGATGGACCGGATGAACCGCCTGCCGCCGATGAGGTGCCTCCGGAGGCCGCTGAGCCTCCCTCTGTCGAAACAGAGGAGGACCACCCGGGCGTTGAGATCCGTGAGGACGAGTGCACGCGAATCGAGCAGGACGTACGGGATTTCTTCAGTTATCTGGATGGAAAAGAGTATGTTCGGCGCCTGACCGGAGACACAGATGCCTGGTCCCTGTTCACCCGTATGCTGGCCAAGCTCTCCCAACGGCCTCCCATACCGGCGGGCGAGGGGCTGGATCCCGCCCTCATGACCCGGAATATCTACCACCTGTTCCGCGTGCTGGACGACCGGGAGATCTTCCTGACCAAGGAAGTGATCCGCCACGAGGCCGACACACTCGAACTCAACCTTGATATCATCTACAAATGGCTGGCCGCCGGAGACCGCTGCCCCGACCCGGAAGGCGTTCGGCCCTCCGGGGACGTGCTCTACCGCTATGCCGGCTTCTTCATGAACACGATAGGCGGGCGATCCTACCTGTTCCGGCGTGCCGCCTGGCTCCGCCTCCTCATCAGCTATTACTCGGTCCTGATTCTACACGACGCGGACCGGGAAGGAATAAACTCCCACGGTATCGACGTCCTTCCCATGACCCGGCAGGTGAGCGAGGAAATTTCGCGGCACGGCGGCTATTATTTCCAGGAAACCTACCTGGAAAGGCTGGGTGCCGTGGAGGGATACTACGCCGAAAGAAGAGGATAGGGCCTTACTCCTGAAAAGCTGTCAGAAAAAACCAGAATTATTGATGTTGGGATACTCGAAGAAACCAAACTGGACGCTCATTCTTCGCGCCAGTGCTCCTTGACTTTGGGTTGCGGGCAAGGGCCCGCTTTAGATGATTACGTTTACCTCTCCAGCATAAGACCCTGCATCTGCTCCACCACGTCCAGCACCCCGGGCCGGAAGCGGCCTTCCGGCGTCAGGACCGGCCCGGAAAAGACCAGCCGGCCGATCCGTTCGAGCGGGTCGGTTTTCCCTAAACCCTCCGCCCGTCCCATGGGAGGGCCGTCCACGAGTATGACCTGGTTCTTGTCCCGAATATCCCCTGGGCCTGCGGCCTCTCCGATCCATTGAACCCTTGCGGTCGACTCTCCCACTGCGTACAGGCCGGCTCTCGGCTGCACTTTCCTCATAGACCCCAACCCCCTGAAGAGAACGATGTGGGCTCCCTGGATCCGGCCTGAACAGGCCTTTGTCGGGATAACGCATTCGAAAGGGGTTAAGGACCCCAAAAAAGACAGGAAGTGAAGGAGTTCCAACGGGATCTCACCCTGCTCGGCCTGAAGTTGGCTCAGCACGGGTAACGCCCCGGTCAGGCGCGGGTTCAGCTCAATCGGGACCACCTGACCGCAGGACCGGTCAACCAGCAAATCGAGTCCGAAAACCCCCCTGTACCCCATGGCGGCCAGGACCCGGGCAACGGCCAGGCCCTGGCTTCGGGCCTCCTCTTCCACCCTTTCGCCCCAGATTTCCCCGCCCCACGAGTGCCCTCCGAAGACCCCTTTCGAGGGAACACCCTCAACCCAGGAGGGGTCGATGATCTGTCTCTGAAGAGGGGAAATGACCGCCTTTTTCCCGAGAATGCACCCGGTCACGCTGGAAGGCTCGCCTTTTACGAACTTCCGGACCGAGACCCGCTTCAGCGGAATTCCCTGCCACTCGTTCGAAGAGATGAGCCCCTTGAACCGCCGCATATCTCCCTCACTGTCCAGGAAGAAGGTGGAGCGGCCTCCACCCCGGAGCATATCGGGAAGCTGAATCACGACCCGTGGACCCACATCCCGGGCCCAGGCCTCGTAAGACCGCTCCTTGAATCGCTCAAGGGAGACAATGCCTCCTGGAACGGCAGGAAGGCCGAGGGATGCCACCAGCCGTTGAAAAAAGGCCCGATCCCCGGTCCGCACCCGGAGGGCCGCGGGGTTGGCCAGGAGACGCCACCCGTTTTTCCGGGCCAGCTCTTCGATCTCAAAAGATGGCTGGTAAAGTAACAGGTAAACCGGCTGAGGCAGCTGGGCAAGGTACCGGCGGGTTACGGGGCGGGAGAGCAGGGCGCAGGAATCTGCGGCCTCCGGAAGGGGCCTGCCCTCAGCCTCTTCGAGACAGAAGACCTCTGCAGTCCGCCGAACGGCCGGGAGGTCTCCCGTCCGGCGGATGCAGGCGATCCGGTAACCGGGAACGAAGCCCGGGAGCCCGGTACGGGGAAACGCTGTCACGCCCACCCCCACCACCGTCCCCTTCAGGTTCTCCGGCCCCAGCCCCGAGGTTTCGCCGCCCAAGTAACTCACAGCCCCGTCCCGTCGCCGCCCCCTCCATTTCCGGGGAAAAAGCACGCCACATATCGCCCGGGCTTCAAGGCCTCCAGCGCCGGGACCTCCCGGCTGCATTTGGTTCGATGGGCCTTTCGGCAACGCACGAAAAAGGGACACCCCGCTGCATCGGCCCCGTCTCGTTCCACCTCCAGCAGGGTATCGTACCTTGGAATGCCTTCCGACACTCCGAACTTGGGCAGGGCATCGATCAGGGCCTGACTATAAGGGTGGAGCGGACTGTGAATCACCTCTTCCGCCGTTCCTACCTCCATGAGGCGCCCCTTGTAGATCACTGCGATGCGGTCACACAGGTAACGCGCGGCAGCCAGGCTGTGGGTGATAAAGAGGATAGCTACCCCGAAGCGCCTCCTCATCTCCAGGATAATGTTGAAGATCTTGGCCGAGTAGGAGGCGTCCAGCATGGATGTGGGTTCATCCGCCACAAGGAAATCGGGCTTGAGCACCATGGCCCGGGCGATAGCGACGCGCTGTCTTTGTCCTCCGCTGAGCTGATGGGGGTAACGATTTGCAAAGGCCTCAGGAGGGGACAGCCCCGAGGTCTGTATCATTTCCAGGACCCGCTCCATGCGCTCCCGGCCCACGGCGATCCGGTGGATGACAAGGGGTTCCACCACGCTCTCGTAGATGGAAAGCTGGGGGTTGAGCGACTGATAAGGGTCCTGAAAGATCATTTGCACGCGTCTTCTATAGGCCTTCAGACGCCTTCCGTGGAGGTTGGAGATCTCCTCACCGTCGAGCAGGACACTGCCTGCGGCCGGCGATTCCAGGTTCGATATGAGCCGGCCCACCGTGGTCTTCCCGCTCCCGCTCTCGCCCACGAGGCCGAAAATCTCTCCCCGCATGACCTCAAGGTTGATGCCCTGAAGGGCCTTGACCAGACCTGCCGGCCGCACACCGAACAGCGACCCCTTGCTCTTGTAAGTCTTGAACACTTCTTTGAGATTCAGAATGGGTTCCGGCATGATTGGACCCTGCTGTCGATGCACTTTCAGCGCCGAACCGGCTTATCCGGCCGGCCCCCGAATAAGGACCGTATTCACCACATGCCCATCATGTGGAAAAGCAGCGGCCGCATAGAACCCGGTGCGTTGGAGAGACCTCCAGCCAGTCCGGCCTCTCCATACTGCACTCACCCACAGAGGCACTGCACCGATCACAAAACCGGCATCCGCTCGGCGGGTCCACCAGGCTGGGCGTCTCTCCGGGAATCGGCACCAGGTCCCGCTTCTCTCCCGAGAGAGTCGGATAGGATTCCAGGAGCGCCCGGGTGTAATAATGCCTCGGGTCGCCGAAGACCTCTTCCCTGCTCCCATACTCGACAAGCTGCCCCGCATACATGACGCCGATGTCGTGGCATACATCCGCCACAATGGAAATGTCGTGGGAAATAAAGATCATGCTGATGCCAAGATCCTTCTGCAGGGCCTTGGTTTCCTCCAGGATCTGATGCTGAACGATCACGTCCAGGGCCGTTGTAGGCTCGTCCGCTATAATGAGTTCCGGATTGCATGCCAGGGCCATGGCGATGATCGCCCGCTGCTTCATGCCCCCGCTGTACTGGTGGGGATAGTCGCGCATTCGGTCCAGGGGAAGGTTCACCATCTGGAAAAGCCCTTCCACCTGACGCAGGACCTTCTTCCCACTAAGCTCCGGTGAGTGAGTCAGGATGGCCTCGGCGATCTGCTTCTCTACGCGCTGGACCGGGTTCAGGGCATTCATGGCCGCCTGGAATATCATGGCGATCTCTTTCCAGCGGACCCGGCGCATCTCCTCCTCGGTGTTTTTAAGGAGGTCCTCTCCCTTGAACAGTATCCGCCCGGCCTTCACCTCACCGTTGGGTGGAAGGAGCCCCATAAGGGCCATCCCCACGGTCGTCTTGCCACACCCTGACTCTCCGACGAGGCCAAGGCTTAAGCCCTTCTTCACGTGGAAGGAAACCCCGTCGACGGCCCGCATAAAGCCCCGCTTGGTCCGGTAGCCCACGATCAGGTCTTCCACCTCGAGCAGGACCTCCCCGGCCCCAGAACCGCTTTTCCCTTCGGCGCTTGTTTCCTTCACAAAACTTCTTCCTCCTTGCGCAGCCTGGGATCCAGGACCTCGTCCATGGCGCGGCCCACCATGTAGAAGGACAACGTAATCAAAGAGATACAGATGCCGGGCGGAAGAAGCCAGTAGGGCGCCTGAAACATGTGCCCGGTCTTCCATACCCACTGGAGCATCATGCCCCAGCTGACGGTCCCCGGGTCTCCGAACCCCAGAAAGGCCAATGCCGCCTCGATGGTGATGGCGGATGTGACCCTGAACGTCATGTATAAAAAGGAGAGTGGCAGCACATTAGGCATGATATGGCGGAAAATAATCCGCAGGTGGCCTGCGCCGGCGACGCGTGCGGCCTCGATAAAGGGACGCTGTTTCAGGGAAAGGGTCTGGGACCGAATCACCCTGGAGACCCCGGGCCATCGAAAAAGCCCGATAATCAGTACGATGGCCCAGATGTTGAGCCGCCCGAAGAGCGCCGCGAGCATCAATACGAAAAGCAGGGTCGGCATGATCATGATGATGTCGGCAACCCGCATGAGAAACGTGTCCACGAACCGCCCCATATACCCTGCCGTCATGCCGACCGCCGTACCCAGGACCACGGTCATGAAGGCGGCTGAAACCCCCACCAGGAACGCGATGCGGGCGCCCGCCAGGAGCTGGCTGAAGATATCCCTGCCCATGAAATCCGTGCCCAGCCAGTGTTTTATAGATGGGCCCGTGGACCTGGCGATCTCTGGGTCCACGCCGGTCATGGGGCGGTACATCGGGTCGATCCAGGGTGGAATAAAACTGCACAGCGCCATCAGCCCGAAAAGGACCAGGAAGCCGATCCCCACCCTTCCGAGGGGGTTTTTTATAAACACGGCCCACCCTTCCATTAACTGGCCGAACCACTGGGATCGCTGTATCAGGGAAGGGTCATATCGATGTTCGGTTTCCACTTTGTCCTGGGCCTCCGACTCAGTATCGGATCCTCGGGTCCAGATAGGCATACAGTATATCCACGACCACGTTTGAAAGCAGCACGACTATGGCAATCAGGAGGAAAGCGGCCTGGGCCAGGGGGTAGTCACTGTGGCTCACGGCAAAAACGAGTTCCCGGCCTATTCCGGGCCAAGTGAAGACCGTCTCGGTCAAGGCCCCGCCGTTGATGGAAAACGCCAGGCTCAAACCTACGCCCGTCACCACCGGCAGGGCCGCGTTCCGTGCCGCGTGATGGTTCCGCACGGCCTTGTCCGTAAGTCCCTTGGCCCGGGCCGTGAGGATGTAGTCCTCTTTCAGGGTGTCAAGCATGCTGCTTCGCATTACCAGGAGGCTGGAGCCGAAGCTTACAAGAAAGAGTGTGGCAAGGGGCAGGACTAAGTGATAGCCTACATCGGCGGCCTTGGTGCAGAATCCCGCAGACGGGTCGAGCCAGACGTCCGCGGAAATCATTCCGTTTATGGGAAACCAGCCCAGCCTGTAGCCGAAGACCCAGATAAGGAGCAGGGCCAGCCAGGGAAGAAAGACCGTGTGAGTCACCAGGGATCCGATGGTGAGCACGGTGTCCGTCCTTGTGCCTTTACGCCAGGCCGCGATCTTCCCCAAGGCGATCCCGGCAAGGGCCGCAAGAATGGTCGATGTTGTGAAAAGGAGAATGGTGTTCGGCAGCTTCTCCCAAATGATCTCGACTACGGGCTGCCCATAGTGGAACGAGGTCCCGAACTCTCCCAGGAAAAAATTCTTCAGGTATACCCAGTACTGGGTCCAGAGCGGCTGGTCCAGCCCCAGGACCTCCACAAGCCGCTGGGCGTCCTCGGGCGTCATGGTAGGATCCACCATCCGTTCGACCGGATCTCCGGGGGCCAGCCTGAAAAGCAGAAACAGGGAGGTCTGAATAATGAAAAAGATTACCGCCACCTGAATCAGGCGGCGGAAAACGAAATTCCTGAGGTCCAAGCATCCTCCGTTACCGCCCCCCTTTCCTGAACTCCGGCTCGAAGAGGGGAGTATGTATTATCATTTAGGTTTTAACGTGCAGAACGACCATGTGTTGCCGATACCCTCGAGCATGGGGACCCAGCCCTCGAATCGATCTGTTCGAACCGCCTCGATCAGGTGAGGATTATACAGGGGAATGTAGGGCACATCCTGCATAATGATCCGCTGCATCTCGTAGATGAGTTTCCTGCGTTCGTCCTGATCCATGGTCCGCGCGGACTCATCGGCCAGTTCGTCGTAGCGGGGGTTACTGTAGCCGCTCATGTTCCACCCTCCGGACTTGTCGTTCTCCGAGTGGAAAAACATCCGGAGGTAGTCCGGATCCAGGCTCAGACTTCCATAGCCCAGCACGAACATATCGAAATCATGGCGTCCCTTCACCTGATCCAGGAGAGACCCGAAGGCCATGGGCCTGGCAGAAGCGGGAAGCCCGACCTCGCGGAGCCACTCCTGTATCATGATTCCCGCCATGGATCGCGCCGGGTCGTAATCTGCGGGCGGGGTGAGGATGTAAAAATCCTGCATGGGGCTTCCGTCCGGCAATCGAAAGCCCTTTGCCTTGACCAGCTCACCCTTTTCGTTCACCGGAGGGGTGTTCCAAGAAAAGCCGGCCTCCTTGAGGATCTCATATGCCTTTCGAATGCGCTCGCCGCGCAGGAGGACCTTGTCCGCATATTCGGGCACATCCGGACAGTGCCAACAAATGTTTCCTGGTGGCACGATGGAGGTCATCATAGTCCCGTATCCCTGCAAGACACGGAGCATTAAGAAGTTTCTATCGATCAGGTAGGAGACGGCCCGGCGAAAGGCGGGATTATCGAAAGGCGCCTTGCGCACGTTGAACCCCAGGTAATACAGGGCGCTCCGCTCGCTGGTATAGAGCTTGATTTTGGCCTCGCCTTCCAGCTCCTCGATGTATCCGGGCTGGATTCTCCACCAGAACATGTCTATATCACCCTTGTTGATGGCCATGATGGCGGCGTCCGAGGTGCCGAACACCCTGAAGATGATACCATCGATGTAGGGACCAAGCTTTCGACCGGCGATCTCGAGGCCCTTGCCGAAAAAATGCTCGTTCGTCTCCATAAAGACATAGGCGCCCCTTTTCCATTCCTTGAGAACAAAAGGGCCGGTGCCCACGGGCTCCCTGATCTGGTGATTACGCAGCGCGGCCAGGGGATTGTCGGTCTTGCCCGCCTCCTCAACGATGGGAAGCCATTGCTTTTTCTGGATGATCCGGGTCGTCAGGGACCGCTTCAGGAAGACGGCCATGGGGCGCTCCAGGTGGAACCGAACCGTCCGGTCATCCACCACCTCCACCTCCTTGACGAACCGCCACCTGTCGTACCTGCGGGAATCCTTGAAACCCTTGATGGAGTTCACGGTGAACGCCACGTCCTCCGCAGTAAACGGGGTCCCGTCGGACCACTTTGCCTCGCGCAGCTTGACCGTGTAAGAGAGGGTTTCTTCATCAAAAACCGGGGCGCTTTCCGCCAGCCATGGAGTAAGCTCCAGCTTTTCGGGCTCGTGAATGTAGAGGGGATAGTATATGAGGTCCAGCACTTTCTTGGACCAGGTATCGCTTCCCAGCCAGTAGTTCAGGGTCTTGGGCTCTTCCAGGAGCCCTATTTTGATGTGGTCGGCCGCTTGCACACGGGAAATCCCGGCGACCGGGCCGGTCAGCAGGAACACCACCAGGGCCGCCATTAAGAGGGGGCTCGCGGTCTTGAGCGGAAACGCGTGTTTAATGAATGGCATCGGGGCTTTCTCCTTTTTTACGTTCAGGCAGGCCTCTTCATCTCGAGGACCTTCTGTTCGATGAAATCGATTACCTGGGCCTCCAGCCGGACCCCATCGAGGCGATTAATGCGGGGGATGCCCCCCGGGCTCACACAGTTGATTTCCACCAGCTTGGTCCCTATAATATCAATGCCGACAAAATATAACCCGTCCTGCACCAATCTTGGCTTGATAACATCGCATATACGTTGCTCCTCAGCTGTCACATTGTGTCGAAACGCACGTGCGCCGGCATGTATATTGGTCCGAAAATCCCCTTCCCGCGGCCTTCGACGCATGGCTCCCAGGATCTCTCCGTTCAACAGAAGGATGCGTACGTCCCCCTCGTCCTGGACCACGTCCAGGTATTCCTGGACCATGATTGGTTCCCGGTCCGGATAGGCGCGGTACGCCCGAACATAATAATTGATCAGGGAGTGAAGGTTTTCCCGGTCCAAGACACTCACCTTGATGACCCCCTCTCCTCCAAAGCGCTGCAGCGGCTTGACCACCATTGAGCCACCGAACTCGTCGACGATCTTCTTCAGCCGCCCGGGGTCCCTCGAGATGTGGGTCTCGGGAATGATTTCGGAGAAGTTCAGGGTATAAAGCTTGCTGTTCGCAAAGAGCTGGCCTCTGGTGCTGTTGATCATGAAGACCCGGTCGTTGACCGGATCAAGGAATTCCATGGCCCGGTAGTTGAGAGGGGGGTTTTTGCGAAGGAACAAGGCGTCCAGGTCGGTGAGGGCCTCAAAGATGAGTTCGTCCCGTTTGAGACATCGAATCAGGAGCCTCCAGTAGCGCTTCATGGACTGATCGCGTTCCACCGTTATATTGCGCATTCGAGCTACGACTTCGTTTTTTCGAATATAGATATCGTGGGGCTCCAGGAAGCACACGGTGTGCCCCCGCTGGTTGCACTCGTACATGAGGTGGCTGGTGGTTTCGTTGGTAGGGTCGATGGAGTCCAGCCGGTCCATGAGGAAGGCGATTCTCATCCGGCAAATCCTTTTGGGGCAGTGGCAAAGGAGATGATTCGGGAGGCGATATCCGTACCCGTGCACCTTTCCAGTCCCCTGAACCCGGGACTGTAATTCACGTCAACGACCTGCAATGATCCATCCAGGCACTCTATCATATCGATTCCCGAGATATCAAGCCCCACGGCCTCGGAGGCCGCTAAGGCCGCGCGCTCCATGGCCTTTGTAAGGCGGAGCGGCTCGCATCGGCCCCTCTGGTGTACGTTGGCCCGGAACTCGCCGCGCCGCGGCTGAAGGGCCATTGACGAAGCCACCGCGCTCCCCAGCACCAGCACCCGAATGTCCCTCCTGCGGGCTTCCGGAGGAATGAACTCCTGAAGCACCATGCCCTCCCCCGGGTTCCGAGAACGGTCCCGGAGCAGGCGAAGGGCCTCGCCGGCGTCGTTCACGAGAAAGACCTCCCTTCCCTGCCTTCCATGGACCGTCTTGACCACGAAGGGGGGGCCGCCTATGTCGCGGGCCGCCGCGGCCAGGTTCCGCTCGTTGCTCACGAAATGGGACCTGGGCAGCGGCACTCTTCGGGCCGCAAGCGCCTGAAGTGTTCGGAACTTGTTCCTCGAGATCTCCACCGCCGCTGAACCGTTGACCACACGAATGCCCATGAGTTCCATTTGACGTACCAGAGACAGGGGGAAATCTCTAATAGTCGACCCTATCCTGGGGAGCACGACATCGGGAGACAAGGGTTTTCCCTGGCGAACTATCTTCAATCCCTCCCCGGACGCGGAGAGGTACACTCTTGCCGGGGGGAACAGGACCGCCCTGTGACCCTTTTCCACGGCCGCTTCCATGAGTCTTCGGTTGGGATGGTATCGGTGGTTTCTGAGACTGAGAATGCCCAAAAGCAATTGCAAGGCCCCTTTGATTGAGATACGATCAACACCCGGGAAACGTTTCCTGCGGGTCCCGCTCCTTCAGATTCAATCCCCAAAAGGACCCCCGACATGCCTTCGATAGAAACCGAATCCGTGTCTTTCCATTTCCGCCGGCCGGAGGAGATTTCCGGAAAGACTCTGGCCGAGCTCCGGGATCTCGTGGCCCGCGGCGGCGCTGTGGGCACCGCATGGATAGACGAAATGCTTCAAAGCGCCTTCCTCATTGGATATGCAGAGGGCCCCGGCGGGCGTGTTGTGGGCTGCGAAGTACTCAAGGTACCCAAGGAGGCCTACCGGAAAAAGATCGAGGCGGCAACGGGCCTTGATCTTTCCGGATACCTCGAGAGGGGATATGCCGCCGTAGCCGAAGGCTACAGAGGCCGTGGGATCCTGGGCACCATCGTCAGGGGACTCGTCGAACATGGTCAAGGCCGAAAGGCTTACGTGACCACCAGCATGGACAACCGTCCCATAGTGTGGCTGACCGAAAAAAACGGCATGCGCCTGGCCGGCCGGTATCTCAACCCCGGCACAGGCCATGAAATCGGAGTCTTCATCAACCGCTAGAGTCACCGCCTTGCGATTCGATTCCCGGGGAGCTGCCAGCGCTTCCCCTTCGGGACCGCCGTGTATCACTCCGTGACTCCTTCCTGTAACCGTTTGTGCAGTCGGCGAAGCCGGCGGCTCAGGATTCTGCAGATGTGGAGTGCGATCTTGGGGTACTCCCTGACGATCTCCTCGAACTCCCGTTTGTGAAGGACCAGGAGTCTGGTCTCCTCCATCGTTCGAATGGTGGCTGAACGCACCTCGTCTTCAAAAAGGGCCATTTCGCCGAAATAGTCTCCCGGATTGATCTTGTCCAGCTCGATCTCTCCTTCCTCACCCTTTTTCTTGATCACGGAAACGCGGCCCGAGATAATCATATACATGGTCTCGCCGGCCTCGCCCTCCCGAATAACGTCCTCTCCCGCCGGGGTGACCTTTTCTTCGGTCACCGAGGCGATGGCGGCCAGTTCTCCCACTGAAAGGTCCTCGAAAATGCGGATCCCTCTCAAGTGGAGGATCTTGTCCGGTATGCTGATGCTGATTTCCATGTCCGGCTCCTTAAAGGAGGATGCCTCTCCGCGGCGCACGATCTCCCGGGCCACCGCACGAACGTGCGGGCTGTCCGCATCGAGAAAGCTGTTACAGGTATCCGGCTCTACGCCGTCAAACCCCCCGGCCTCGATCACCTTCATGGTCAGAATAACGGTCACCCAATCATCTTTTTCCAGTAGAGTGCGGCACAATCGTTTCGGGTCCCCGTCAGGCCTCTCGATCTTGAACTCCTTCCTGCCCACGGCGAACAGTTCAGAGGCCTCCACGTCCTCTAGCAGGGGGCTCATGATCTTTGAAAGCCCTTGGCCCACTGAGTCTTCCAGGGCCTCTATCGCATTGGACCGCTGTCGGGGATCAGCGGAGAATACACCGCGCCAGATCAGGCGCATCTGTCCTGAGCTATCCTGGGTCGAGAGCACCCTCAGGACCGTGTCCAGCCGGTCCCTCTTGTTCTGAACCAGGTGGTCGAGAAGAAGGTTCCGGTAGGGACTCTCCTCGATCTCTCTCAGGGCCGCCGCCTCGGCCAGGCTGCCGTAGGCGCGACCCAACTGCCCCCGCGCAAAACGAAGGATCTCCACGTCGCGGACGTCCATGTACTCCAGGATGTCGAACACGTTTTCCCTGAGCCTGGGGTCGGGTAGACTCAGGGCCTCGATAAGGGGCTCCGGATTATGATACTCGGCGTTTTGAAGGCGCATCACGGCGGCCTCCCGGATTCTTTGCTCCCTATCGCCCAGGAGCGGAATCACGCCGCGAAGGGCCTTCTCGTCCGAGATCCGGACGGCCCCCAGGGCGGCTCTTCGCACGACCTCCGAGGGGTGTAAGAGATAGGGCAGCACAATTTCGTTCAGATCGGCCGGGGCGAGCCGGCCCAGGGCCTTACAGGCGAGCGCCTGGATATCGTCGTCTTCAGCTCCGGCCAGCAGGGCTTTCAAGTCCGGAATGAATTTCTCGTCTCCGGACCCGCCCGCAGCGATTATCCCGGCACTTTTATCCCGCTTCCCGCTGGATGCAAGCCAGGACCTGATGACCTTACCGTATGAGGCCCTGTCATCCCCGTAAAGACCGGCTACGGCGAGGGCGCGGATCTTGGGGTCTTCGAACTCCCTGTAAACGCGGCGCATGAAATCCCCGGAAACGTTTTGAGGCATCCTGGCTGCGGCCCTCAGGAGAGCGGCTGTAAGATCGGGTTTTTCCGGGTCCGCGATCTGTTCGAAAACCTCGACGGCATGCGGGCCGGCCCTCTTTGTGACCAGATCAAGGAGTCCGATCCTGGTCTCATCATCCTGGTCTCGAAGTACGGCCAGTATATGAGAGTCCAGGTCCTGAAAGCCCAGGGACCGCATCAGGTTCGCGTACCAGAGGCAGGAGCCTCCTTTGGAACGGCGAAAGGCCTCCAGGAGTTGAGACTGTGTCTGTTTGTCCTTGAAAATCTGCGAGGTGTCTTCCTGCTCGAGGGATTTGATGTCCAGCAGGTTTCGAGAGATGAGATCCAGCAGAATTCGGGTGTACTTTCTCTTGAACACCATGGTGGTTGCGACCCAACAGCTCACGAAAACCAGGGCCGCGATGGAGAGGTATCGAGGGTGCATGAACCCCTCGCTGGCCATAATCAGCCCGGAGCCCAGCAGGATCCCGATTCTGACCACGGTGCCCCGAAGAAACGGCCGGATCATGGAACGGTATTCCACCGGAAAGAGCCCCATGAGTACGGCCCTGGCCGGGTTGTTGATGGTTGTGCGGAGGATATTGGTGGACATGCGCGCGTAAATGGCGGACAGGAGGTCGAAGCGGAAGAGGAATGCCAGAAAGACCACCACGTAGTTGAATGGATGGAACATCAGGGCCACGGGCAGGCCCCATCGCCCGTATACACGGCCCACGAACAGGAGGATGACGAAGCTGATGATGTTTAAGAAGCCTCTCAGGTAGCCGAAGAACTGGATCATTCCGCCCTCGGTGGCGAACGATTTGTCCACGGCAAAGTTGAACTGGTAATTCAGGATCGGAATGATCACGTTTGGAATGAGTGTAAGCAGGATAAGGATCTTCACGAGGGAAGACGTACGGATCAGCGGGAGGACCTCCTTGAACTCCCGGCCCAGCCCCTTGCGCTTTCCGGGCTTCTTGCCCTTGCCCTCTGAAAGGCTCATGGTCGGGAAAATCGCCGCCATGCGATAAACCACCGCGGCGGCAGCGAGGCACAAGGCCAGATAGACCCAGAGCACGTTGTCGATCCGAATGAGTTTTACTATGACGGGGGTCCCGAAGCTGCCGATGATGCCGCCTATGACCCCGCCCGCGGTGATCAGGGGAAAGAGGCGTTTGGACTGCCTGGTGTCAAAGAGATCGTTCGCCAGGTTCCAGAAGAGCATTCCAAGGACCACCTCGTAGAGGCTCTTGGCGACAAAGAGCACGGGATAAACGAGCTCGAATCCGAGGGGGATGACCAGGCGGAAGACGGCGGCAGTGGCACCGCACAGCATGAACATGTAGATAAGGATCCGGCTCCCGGAAAACCGCGCCATGAGGCCGGCCAGAAAGCCCATGAGCACAAACGTGGTTATGGAATTCACCACATAGATTATGGGGAGATAGTGCACGCCGAAACGCTTGAGAAAAGCCGTCTCGGCGAAATTGTTGAACAGGATATCGGCGGAGCGGATTAGAAACAGTAGAACCGTGGCCCAGAGAAACAGCCGGATCTCATCCTCATAGATCTTCAGCCAGTCGGCCAGTAGTCGGGTCATCGGCCCTCCAGAGAGGGTGCGGGTCAAAGGAACAAAGGAGAACAGCCGAAAGGGTGCCTCGCCCACCGAATTCAATATCCCTAACCCTCTGTACTGTCAAGGCATTAGTGCCGTTAGTCCACCCACCCGCACCGCGTTTCGAGGCTTTTTCTCGTCGGGACCAGAGTGATGACTCATTCTCGAGGTCCTGGAGAAACCCGATCCTAACAGTTTTCTCACTTTCCGCTCATTCGGCCTGAACATTCCCGGCGCAGTATTCTACTCGGAGATCGGAAAAGGGCTCCACCCGGAAGAAGGGCCGGGGCATTGAGTCTAATACAAAGCTCACGCCCTTCTAACAGAGACTGAACAAAGCAGGAATAAAATCATCAAATCATCTATGGAGGAAAACAAATGAAGAGAAGAGTTGGGATTGCGCTTATCGCAGCCGCCTGTCTTGTGGCCGGAAACGCCTGGGCGGGCAACATCGTCATCAAGGGATCCACCACCGTGCTTCCCATCGCCCAGAAGGTCTCAGAGGCCTACATGAAGGAAAACTCGAATGTGAAGATCTCCATCTCGGGAGGAGGCTCCGGAAACGGCGTCAAGGCCCTGATCGACGCTTCCACGGACATCGCCATGAGCTCCCGCTTCATCAAGCAGTCGGAAGTAGAGTTGGCGGTCCAAAAGGGCAGCTACCCCGTACCCCATGCTGTGGCCTATGACTGCATAATCCCCGTTGTTCACCCCGACAACAAGGTCGAAGACCTTTCCCTCGCCCAGCTCAAGGCCATGTACAAGGGCGAGATCAGGAACTGGAAAGATGTGGGAGGCGATGACCACCCCGTGGTCGTGATCTCCCGCGACACCTCCTCGGGCACCTACGAGGTCTGGGCGGAGAAAGTCCTGGAAAAAGAGCGGGTGTTCCCCGGGGCACTACTCCAGGCCTCAAACGGCGCCATTGTCCAGGCCGTGTCCAAGAACAAAAACGCCGTCGGCTACATCGGACTCGGCTACCTGGACGACAGCATAAAGGCCGTCACCATCGATAACATCGAGGGATCCATCGAGACTACACTGAACGGCACCTTCCCGGTGAGCCGCCCGCTCTTCATGTTCACGCCGGGCTGGCCCGAAGGAGATGTAGCGCAGTTTCTCAAATTCCTCGGGGACCCAGAAAGGGGACAGAAACACGTGGCTGAAATCGGCTTTGTCCCGCTGCACTAATGTGGTTTTCATGGCTCGTCAATGGCAGTCGCCGGGTAGCCGTCCTTCGGCTCTTAACCGAAAGGGCGGCTCCCGAACCTCGTCGGGTCCGCCCCCTCCTGGTTGACGGACCCGACGCGTGCGCAGAAAAGACAGGCGAACAAGGAATGAACGGATACATTGCAAAGGCCGGAAAACGCCGGAGGAGAAAAGAGACGACAGCCCGTCTTTTCTTCCTGACCGTTGCCCTGGCCTCAATCGTGACCCTGGGAATGATCGCCCTTTTTCTCTTCTTTGAGGGAATTCCGATCTTCAAGGTGTTGTCCGTCACGGATTTCCTGTTCGGCACGCACTGGTATCCGACCGACGACCCTGCGGACTTCGGCATTTACCCTCTGATTGTGGCCTCCATTTCCGTCACCTTGGTATCCAGCACGATTTCCATTCCCCTGGGCGTGCTTACAGCACTTTACCTGGCCGAGACCGCCGGCACGAGGGTCCGGCAGGTGATGAAGCCCGTCGTGGAACTTCTTGCCGCACTCCCCTCCGTGGTCATCGGGTTTTTCGGCATGGTGGTGGTGGCCCCGTTTATACAGGAAACATTCAATTTGCCCACCGGCCTCAATCTCTTCAACGCCTCGCTCATGCTCGCTGTCATGTCAATTCCGACCATCTGCAGCATCTCGGAGGACGCCATTTTCAGCGTCCCCACCGAGCTCAAGGAGGCCTCCCTGGCCCTGGGCGCGACCCGCTGGGAGACCATTGCGCGCGTCATCCTGCCGGCCTCCCTTTCCGGCATAACAACGGCCGTGATCCTGGGCATGTCGCGGGCCATCGGGGAGACCATGGTTGTGCTGATGGTGGCCGGCGGAGCCGCCATGGTGCCCGGCTCCCTGTTCGATCCGGTACGCCCCATGCCCGCCAGCATTGCGGCGGAGATGGCAGAGGCCCCGTTCCGTGGAAATCATTACCACGCCCTGTTTGCCACGGCCATGGTCCTCTTTGTCTTTACCCTGCTCTTCAACCTGGTTGCGGAGCAGATCTCTCATCGCTACAAGCAGGTGGGGGCCTCGACACTCTAGGCGGCGGCAGGGCCGCGACGGGAGTCCCTGTTGCCCGGGAGAAGAAAAACCGCAATGATCGATTCTGAGATTTTAAGCACGAACCAAAACGAACGAAAAGATTTCGGGAACGAAGACCTGATAACAGCAAGCGCCAAGAGCCTAAACGCGCGACGCCGCATTCAGGGGATCTGGTTCTGGATGTTTCGGGCTGCTGCGGCCATTAACGGGCTGGCCCTCCTGGTAATATTGTACTTCCTCGTTGCCCGGGGCTGGCGGGCCGTCAACTGGACCTTCCTGACCCAGCCCCCCATGGACTCCATGACCAAAGGCGGCATTTTCCCCTGTATCGTGGGGACTGTCTGCCTGGGCATCGGCGCGATCCTCATTGCGCTCCCAATCGGCGTGGCCTCGGCCATCTACCTTCACGAGTATGCCCGTCCCGGGCGATTAATCCGCATCGTCCGGCTGGGTATCAACAATCTCGCCGGGGTCCCGTCGGTCGTGTTCGGCCTTTTCGGGCTG
Source organism: Desulfatiglandales bacterium (assembly GCA_041685835.1). Lineage (GTDB taxonomy): Bacteria > Desulfobacterota > DSM-4660 > Desulfatiglandales > HGW-15 > JAIPEI01. Next base: position 389 of record JAWLEX010000049.1, on the reverse strand, counting down.
GCGTTCTTCGTGGTCTACCTGAAAATGGGGGTGAGCATTCTTGCCGGAGCGCTCACCCTGGGGATCATGAGCCTGCCCGTGATAATCGGTTCGGCTGAAGAGGCCCTGCGCGCTGTTCCGGACACCTACAGGGAGGCGTCCCTGGGGCTGGGGGCGACTAAGTGGCAGACCGTTTTCCGGGTAGTACTCCCCGCCGCCGCTCCCGGGGTTCTCACCGGTGCGATTCTCGGGCTGAGCCGCGCGGCCGGCGAGACAGCACCCATAATGTTCACCGCAGCGGTCTTTTTCAGCGCGTCGCTGCCCTCGTCCATCTTTGATGAAATAATGGCCCTTCCTTATCACATCTACGTCCTGGCCACGGCCGGAACAGAGATCGAGGCCACCCGGCA
>JAWLEX010000182.1:0-4612 GCA_041685835.1 Desulfatiglandales bacterium | reverse complement strand
GACACTGGAAGACTTTGAGGTTGTCCACGATTTCGAGGACATCGGCAATAAAGTCATGTTGCTCAACGCCCGCCGAATATACCGGGAAGACATCGATGCCAGGATGATCCTTCTCGCCATTGAGGACATCACCGAACATAAGCGACTGGAAGCGGAATTAACCGAGTCTGAAGAGCGCTTCAGACGCCTTTTTGAGACCGCGGACGACGGGATCGTGCTTCTCGAAAAAGGCGAAGGGAAGATCACCCATGCCAATCCGAGCACCAAGAAGATGCTGGGATATACGCAAGAGGAGAGCATCGGGAATAAGCTTCAGGACATTGGCATTTCGCTCGATCTGGATGATTTCCAGACGACAATGGAAAATTTGAACAAGAACGGTATGATTAAGTATGATGATGTTCCGGCAAAAAACAAGGCTGGGGCGCATATCGATACGGATATCTATCTCGTCGACAGGGCAAGGTTGGTGCAATGTAATATTCGCGACATCACCGAGCGGAAGCGGGCGGAGGAGGCGCTCAGGAAAAGCGAAGAGAAGTATCGTTTGGTGGTGAATAATATGGCCGACGTTATAACGGTCCTGGACATGGATATGCGTCCTACCTACATCAGCCCTTCGATCATTCGCCTCCGGGGGTACACGGCCGAAGAGGCCGTGTCTCAGCCCCTGGACCAGACCATGACGCCTGAATCCCTGCAGATCGCTGTCAAGACCTTTGAAGAAGAGATGAAATTGCAGGCCTCCGGCACGGTGGATCCCGCCAGGACCCGCATACTGGAATTGGAGGAATACAGGAAGGACGGTTCAACCGTCTGGATCGAGAACCACCTGTCACTTATGCGGGACGACTCACAGAAGCCGCTGGGCATAATCTCATTGAGCCGCGACATCACCGAGCGCAAGCATGCGGAGGCGGAAAAGGAGCGTCTGACAACCGCCATCGAGCAGGTAAGCGAAATAATCGTCATTACCGACTCCGAAGGGATGATCCAGTATGTCAACCCTGCATTCGAATCCGTGACCGGCTACAGCCGCCAGGAGGCCCTGGGGCAAAACCTGAGCATGCTCAAGAGCGGAAAGCAGGATCGGAAATTTTATCAGGGCCTGTGGAAAACCATTACCGCAGGAAAGACGTGGAAAGGCCGTATGGTCAACAAGCGCAAAGACGGGGAATTGTTTACCGAAGAGACATCGATTTCACCCGTCTTCGACACTTCCGGCCGAATCCTCAACTATGTTGCGGTGAAACGCGATATCACCGAGCATCTCAGCCTCGAGGAGCAACTCCATCAGGCCCAGAAGATGGAATCCCTCGGCAGGCTCACCGGCGGTGTTGCCCACGATTTCAACAATTTGCTGACCGTCATTATGGCTAATGTGGACCTCTTGAACGGCGAACTGGACAAGGACTCCCCTTTTCACGAATACACGACGGATATCAGGGATGCTGCGGAAAGGGCCGCCAATCTGACCCGGCAGCTTCTCGCATTCAGTCGCAAGCAGCTTCTACAGCCGGAAGCGGCGGATCTCAATGAGGTTATCGGCGGAATGAACAATCTGCTGCAGCGCATACTGCGGGAGGATATCGAGGCCAGATACGTCCCGGCCTCGGAGCTTGGCAAGGTTATGGTCGACAAGGGGCAGATCGAACAGGTGATCATGAACCTCGTGGTCAACGCCCGCGACTCCATGCCTGAGGGAGGCAGCCTCACCATTGAGACGGCCGATGTTGTACTCGACGAACAATACGCAGGAAGCCACCTGGCCGTGGCACCCGGTCCTCACGTAATGCTGGCTGTGAGCGACACAGGGTGCGGCATGTCCCCTGAGATCCTGGACCGGATGTTCGAACCCTTTTTCACGACCAAAGAGGCCGGCAAAGGCACAGGGCTGGGCCTTCCCACGGTCTACGGTATCGTAAAGCAGAGTGGAGGGAATATCTGGGTCTACAGCGAGCCGGGAAAGGGTACATGTTTCAAGATTTATCTGCCCCGGGTGGACAGGGATGTTGAACAGGAGAAGAAGAAAACGGTAAGCCGGGTTTCCCCGGGAGGTGCAGAGACGATCCTTGTGGTGGAAGACGAAGTACAGATCAGAAATCTTGCCGCCAGGATACTTGCGGGATACGGCTATCGAGTGTTGACGGCGGCAAACGGCCCGGAGGCCGTGAAGGCCGCCCAAGGACATGAAGGCCCAGTTCACCTGCTGCTTACCGACGTGGTGATGCCCGGCAAGATGAGCGGGAGAGAACTGGCCCATGAGTTGACGGGGCTCAGGCCGGAGATGAAGGTGATTTTCATGTCGGGCTATACGGATAATGCCATAGTTCACCACGGTGTCCTGGATCCCGGGCTGAACTTCCTCCAAAAACCTTTTACCCCGGCTGCGCTGAGCGGGAAGGTCAGGAATGTGCTGGCTGAATAATTACGTCCTCCTGCAATGCTAAAGATCACGCTCAAGGAAGGTGAGGCATGAAGATCCTGATCGTTGATGACGATGCCGTCTCGATCCGGGTCTTGGAGGCCTTTCTCGAGAAGTGGGGATACGAGGTCGTGACCGCCCGAGACGGAAATCAGGCATGGGAAGTGCTTCTGGAATCGGATGCGCCGAGTATCGTTAAAAGATGATGTGGATCGAATCATAAACAGGGCCGATGATGCCCTTTACAAGGCAAAACGCCAAGGAAGAAATCGTGTGTGTGCATGGCAGGATGGAGAATCCTGCGACCCTTTCCAAAACCGTTGGTTGAATGAGGCGTCAAGAATAGTCCTTGAAAAAGCCTTGAGAGACTGACCGGCCTTCTTCAAGTGTTTTTCGCTGGGATGATGCTGAGCTTGCCTGTGCGACAGCGGAGACAATGGGCTCCTGTTCGATTTGAATATTGAAATCCTTTTCGACCTTTTCTATAATTAAAGGTACATACCCGGCGCGTACTCTCAAACCATGTGAGATAAGTTTTGAATCAAATGTCAAAGGCCTTTCTGGAAATTCACAACAGCATCCTTGGGTCGATTCGTGAACCCTTGATCGTGCTTGATCCGGACCTGAAAGTCGTAACGGCCAATGATGCCTTTTACCACACCTTTGATGTCAAGCCTGAAGACACAGAGGGCCTCCTTATATACGATCTGGGCAACCAGCAATGGGACATCCCCAAGCTCAGGGAATTACTTGAAGATGTCCTTCCTCAAAACACAAGCCTTCATGATTTTGAGGTGGAACACGACTTTGAGAGCATCGGCCGCAAGATCATGCATCTGAATGCCAGGCGGATCTACAGCGGGGACAACCAAACCCAGATGATCCTGTTGGCCATCGAGGATGTGACCGAGCGTGAGTATTACAAAAGACACCTGGAGGAACTTGTCTCAAAACGAACAGCCGAACTCACCGCGGCAACACAGGAGGCGGAAAAAAGCCGGCAAACGGCCGAGGCCGCCCTTTCTGAAATCAGTAAGCTCAAAGACCAGCTCGAGGCCGAGAGGGCCTATCTTCAGGAAGAAATCAGACTGGAATACAACCACGAGAACATTGTAGGCCGGAGCGATGCCATCAATTATGTGTTTTTCAAGATAGAACAGATCGCCGAAACCGACACAAACGTCTTGATTCTCGGAGAAACCGGGACCGGCAAGGAGCTGGCGGCTCGCGCCATACACGGCCTGAGCCTGCGCAGGGATCGCGCCCTGGTCAAAATGAACTGCGCCGCGCTGCCTTCCAACCTGATCGAAAGCGAACTCTTCGGCCATGAGAAAGGCGCTTTCACCGGCGCGCAGGCCAGACGACTGGGGCGCTTTGAAATCGCAGACGGGGCCACCCTGTTTTTGGACGAGATCGGCGAATTGCCTTTGGAATTGCAGCCCAAACTGCTCCAGGTAATGGATAACGGCGAGTTTGAACGTCTGGGCAGCTCCAGCACCAAAAAAGTGGATGTCCGCATCATAGCCGCCACCAACCGCAACCTGGAAGAGGAAGTGAACAAGGACCGATTCAGGGAAGATCTCTGGTTCCGGTTGAATGTCTTCCCGATTACCATGCCGCCCCTGCTGGACCGCCTGGATGACATCCCCCTGCTGGTCAAGTTTTATGTCGACAGGATCTCAAAAAGGCTGGGCAAGTCCATCGAGCTGGTCCCGGTGAGCGTTATGGAAGCGCTGCTGCAATACCATTGGCCCGGCAATATTCGCGAGCTGGAAAACGTCCTCGAACGAGCGGTGATCAACTCCTCGGGCCCCAAACTGAGGCTGGTGGATGAACTGAAAAAGCCGCACAAGGAATTAATAAAACCTGCGCAAACCCTTGAAAATGTGGAACGTGAACATATCAAGCGCGTGCTGGAACAGGTCCAATGGAAAGTAAGCGGCAAAAACAGCGCCTCTGAAATCCTCGGCCTGGAGCGCAGCACCCTGCGAGCACGCATGCGCAAACTCAATATCCGCAAACCTTGAATGCTTATCCCCACTCCAACCCGTTGTTATCCCGGCTGTCTTCCCTTTTGCGATTTTTGCCATCAAGCCGAATTCATAGGAATAGGTAAAATTAATAAACGTATGCACATTGTCCGCAGGTACGGCTTCCAGCAGGATCCGGTAATTTCTGGTTTGGAAA
>JAWLEX010000181.1:0-4671 GCA_041685835.1 Desulfatiglandales bacterium | reverse complement strand
GGGGGAGGCACAGTCCTCGGGATCGATGAGCATCGCCATGTACACCGAATGGTGAGGTGTTTCCGGTCGGGTCATGACGAGGGTGTGACCCTCCTCCAGGTGTGCACGCTCCGGTTGGAGCATCTGTGGCAGCGGCCTTGGGTCTCCCAGGATTCCTGTCACGGTCCCGTCGGCTTCAACCTTCGTCAGGGTCAGGAACCTGCTCCCCGCTCCCTTGTCCGAGGCATACGGGACAAGGGTAATTTTATTCGGAGTTCCCTGTTTCAGGGCCGATGAGATCATATTCATCTCGGTCTCAAGGAAGAGCAGGTTTTCATAAACCTCGAAACCCTTCGCCTTGCAAACCTGACGCAGTCTCTGCCTGGACTGTTGTTCCAGTTCTCCGCTCACAAAGACAAAGGAGAACGCGGAGAGCACGAGCAGCGGCAGAAGCGCGCAGAAAACAAACAGCCCGAACACCCTTCTGGCCACCCGGCTCTTTAAAAAACTTATTTCAATCCTGGAAAGATTCATGGCTCCTCGATCGTTCGAGACAGGGCGGCCGGAATCCATCTTCAAACGCACCTGGGTCAGAATTGCGACGCAAGCCCGATGTAGTCTCCGTCATTGGCGCGTACAATGTCGTCACGGCTCTGCCTGGCGGTAAACGGGGCCACGCTTTGCCCGTCCGGCCCAGCGCTCCAGAGGTCGTAATTGGAATTCAGCGGAACCAGAAAGCGATCCTTGCGCCACCTTCCCTTGGGTACGTTTTCCAAGACATGATACTGATAAGGATTGCCCCAGGGGTCTTTTAAGGTCCCCATGCCGAGATCCTCCAGGGTCTTAGGCAGTTTCCCGTTTTCATGGAGATAGTTGTCAATATATGCTTCTATCGTCCTTATTTCAATTATAGCCACGTTGGTTCTAGCCTTTATAATTAATCCTTTGTAACTCATCATTGCTATCCCGACAAGCGTGCCCATTATAGCAATGGATATAAGCAGCTCGAACAGTGTAAAGCCCCGCAGGCCATGCATTTTTTGAATATATTTTGTTATATAAGCAATTTTTTGTTGCCATAAATTAGTTGTATAAAATCTTATATTATCGTATATCATATCAAAAGTAGCTTTATTAAGGCAAATTGAAAAAGGTACTCATGCCTGCCACACGGGTAATATGTAGCTTGGCGTGTATGCAGGACGACTACCCGACCTCGGGCGGTTTAATAGTACCCGATCAAAGAACTGTTTGCAATTATTGCGTCTTACAGAAGGGCATTGATCCTGCCCGCCGTGAAGTCACAGGGCGAGCAGGCTCCTGGCCATCATCAGGGCCAAGAGCATGAAGATCGCCCCCAGCGCGAGGGTGATCTTGAGGCCGGTGAAGCGGGGGAGGTTGTATCGGGGTTTTGTGGTGTTTGGGCGGTTGAACTGGGCAAGAAGGATGATTCGTTCGCGAAAGGTCTTTCCCAGACTGGACTCAGGGTGTTGAAAAAGGAGCGCCTGATATCTGGCCGCAGCAAGGTCCAGACGGAGGGACTCGCTGCAGTAAGTCAGAAAGGCCTCGTGGTTCGCCTCGTCTTCCGGGTCTTCTTGGACCCTCCGCCACAGGACCGAGGCCCGGGGATCCTCGTAATCGTCATCGGCCGTCATTCCGGGTATCCGGGCGATTCCTTTCTCCCAGAGTGCGAAGACAAGGCCGCACTTCGGGCAGGACTCGCTTCCCTGTCTGACGGCCCTGAGGCATTTCGGGCAAAGGGAATCGGACCCTTTGATTGTCGGCCCCATTATCATTACACTTTATATCTTACAGCAGCTTTGACGGAATCGCAAAAAGTTCAAGTTCAAGGGTTCAAATTGTGAGGAAAAAGCAGCATTCAAGCCGCATGACCTTTACTGGACCTCGCCGGTCTCATCGATTACCAGGATATTGCGGTAAATCTCCCGCCACGATTCCCGCCCGGTCTTGTAATCGCTCAGGGGCAGTTCAGGCTGTTCGACGCCGATGATGGCCCCGGTGCTGGTCTGCAGGAAGGCCTTGGCCCCCCTGTCCGCGCCCACATGCAGGCTTGGGGTCACCGCCAGGCCCGGGCCGATTCTTTGACGGTATTCGACAGGTTCCCCGACATCCTCCTCGACCGTGAAACTGGTGAACACCGAACGATACCATGGTGTGCCGGTCTGGTAATAGAAGGCGTAAAGGTCGGAAAAACCCTCGGGGCTGCATGGGTCCTGGCTGGGCAGGTAGGTTGAAAACGTCAGCAGACCGCCCAGCACAGTGGCCTGGCCCAGGTTTCTCTCGCCGGTGTCGTGGAATTTCCGGTACCAGCCGTCGGTGCCGCTCTCGCAGTCGTAGCCCGCGATGTAACTACGCAACTGCGCGAAGGTTGACACCTGGCTGGGCAGGCAATCGTAGGTGCCGTCTGTGCATATCAACTGCGCGGTGGAGGCATTTTCATCACCCAGCACTTCTATTTCATCGACCCGCAGTAAACCCCGCTCTCCCGGAGTGGTGCTGAGAATGTCGAAGGAATCCTTATCCAGGACCGTGAAGTCCACGGTTTCCCAGGTGAACCGGCCGGTTTCACAATCAACCGGTTCCTTGATGCCGAAATAGGAATAGCTGTCCTGATCCTTGAGGTCCTCACGGTTGAACAGGCGGCCGGTGCCGAAGTAGATCCAGTAGTTGCTGCCGTCCCACGCGGCTGCAGGGGCCGCTGTCACCGGTTCGCCCACGTCGATAAGAGGCAGCGGATTCGAGAGGCCGTCTACGTGGCTTTCCAGCAGTGTTGCCCACTCGTGCGGTTCACTGGGGACCTGCTTGCCGCTTGAATCCAGTTTTTCGGTGACCAGGCGGTAGACCTTGCCGCCTCCGTCCCAGCCGCCTTCAGAAAGATTGAAGTCCCCGGCAACCGTCCCGAAATAAACGGAATCGGCCAGGTAGTCGAAGTTGAAGTCCACAGTTATGAGGTCGGAGACGAATGAGTTTTCATGCCCTGTCAGGGCAAAACTGCCGATCTGTTTTCCGTCCGCCTCAGGAGGGTCGGCGGGAATTCGAAACGGATCGCCTGGTGTTGTATTTACCAGTTCCCGGAGCGATATCACCCCCACCCGTCCCGGCTGATCACTTACGCCCTTCAGGTCGGTGGGACCACTGCCCAGCACCAGGTACCATTCCGAGGTACCGTCTTGGCGGTTGACCATGGGCACCATGGTTGGAACCGAGGTGGTAAAGCCCATGTCGGCCTCGTCCTCGCTGCCGGTGAAGGTCATTTCTCCCAGCAACCTGGGGGGCTGTTCTGGGTTGGTGATATCGAGAATGAAATACGCGGAGGTAAACGTCCGGCCGTTTACCGTGGTTTCCTCGCCGCCGAAACGCATGCCGCCCACCAGGATGGTGCCCCAGCCGCCCGGATAGGTGCAGCCGGGATTATGGAGGTCGGTGCTGCAAATCGGCTCCTCTTCGAAGATCTGGACATCGAAGATGCGGGGGACCTGGTCCACATAGTACTTGTGGCCGTATTCCGGGTCCGCCAGGCACTTGAGATGGGGCCAGAGGTTATAGGGGACGTAGGACCAGACCTCGGCGCCCAGCGGCAGCCCTTGGTCCTCGTCCTGGCAGTCGGAGGTCTTGCAGAATTTTTTCTCACCAATATTGAAAAATCCGCCGTTTACGGCATGGAGCATCCCGTCGTTGCCGCCGAAATAGATCATGTGGCGGCGATTGTTGTAGCGGCTGGCGAAACGGGCGTAGGAGTTGTCCAAATAGAGAAACTGGTAACCCTCGGCCGGCCTGGAGACCGCCGTGGGGGTGGAGTGGACAATATCCCCCAGACGCCAGGTGCCTACGTTGCCTTTGATGTCTATCTCTCGGGATCGCAGGCCTTCCTGGTCCCGGCCACGCAGCCATTCTACGATATTTTCAACCTCGGTCTCACCGGAGACGCCCAGGCTGTTATATGCGTCTTCCTTCAGGCCGGCGATGAATTCCGTTTCAAATGGCAGAACTTCCTGGTCATCGACCACGCCGTCGTTGTTCGAGTCGTACCAGGTGAAAATATGGCGCTGGTCGAGGTCACTCGTGAACTGCGTGGAGGCCCGGTTGTACAGGACCTCCCCGTCGCCCAGACCGCTCAGCCAGTCGTTTGCGGCCCACAGGTAATTGACCTCGGCGATGTCCTTGACTTCGCCTGTGCATACCCCCCCTTGGATGACGCCGTAGCATGCCCTGGAATAATTGAGTACGGGATCAAAGAAAATAGTTACCTGCAGATCATCGGCGTCGAGCCGCCGATTACCGTTGGTGTCCTCGAAAAACCGCCCACGGTCGTCCACAAAGAGGGCCTGGACCTCGCCTGCCCACTGGATCGTCCTTCCGGCCGAATCGCTCTTCTCCGGCCAGAAAATCGCCTGATAAACCGCTCCCTCGCCGGAACGGGTGGCGGAGATCACTGAGGCCGCCGAACCTGCAGCCGCGCCGGCCCGGATCTTGCCGAAGGCCTCGCGCAGTGCGGTCTCCAGTTGGTCGAGGGTCTCTGCCTTGTAGAGTTCGGTGCCGCCGCTTGCGGCGGTCTCTTGAAGCAGCATATCAGGGCTGCACAGGTCGGCCCCCTCGTCGCGGAAATCTCCCACCGCCACCACATGGGTGGTGACGGTCTGCCACTCCTCGCCCTCCGGAAAGGTCCTGTCC
>JAWLEX010000048.1:18329-21428 GCA_041685835.1 Desulfatiglandales bacterium | reverse complement strand
TAGCATAGGGGTCACGGAAGAGCATTTAGGAGATGGCCCGCGAGCAACGCTCTTGAACGATGGGATTATTGAGAAGCGGTTTTACCGGGAAGGGGACTGGAGGGTTGTGGAGACTGAAAAAACCCCCGTATTTGGCCCACAATAGCTTCCTGGGCTCTCACACATACCCTAACCCTTCAACGGCCCCGTCTTCAGACAGGGTTTTTCGCTAAGAATTCGCCCTTATTCGCCCTGCATTCGCCCAACTGAGACCCTTGTCTATCAACCGTTTTCGCCCTTTTCGCCCGTTTCGCCCCTGGGGGTGTTGGACATAACCTTTTCTGTTGCCACGGCAGGCCCCGGAAGGCTTCCATTGAACAGAATTCCTTTCACTATCCTTTCACTGGAGGCCTTTACAAGAAAAAGGCCCTTCCGGAGAAGAGCCTTAAGTTATTGATTTTGTTGGTGCCCCCGGCGCGACTCGAACGCACGACACCCAGATTAGGAATCTGGTGCTCTATCCACCTGAGCTACGGGGGCACTCCCGTTTTTTTACCACAGCCCGCTTAAATGTCAACGCGTTTGAAACCCCGGAAGGATCTCCCCACGAACCATGCATTTTCCCCCTTATGGGCTATGCACTTGACTCCCGATACCACAACATATTGTGGTGGCTCAAAAGTACATCTCTCCCGGGTCATCATGTTTACCGGCAGCGAGGATCCGGCGGCCGGGAACAGGAGCGGTTTCCACTGCCTGCTGAACCAAACGATAGAACAGTTTCCTTTGCTGGCAGAACTCCGGCGGTTGAAACGAAAGGTGAACTCATCCAAGTAGTAGCCCAAATGGTGAGCCTTCACGGCCCCTTGATAAGTGCCAAGAAGCCGTCTTTGCATTAGAGAGGCAATCCGATGCGCGATTGTCAGTTCGCGAGCCCCGACAATGAGATGCTGATACCCTTTTTCACGCAGTGGCGTATAACCGGTCCACCCATCCGTGCGCACGCAACTGCCAAGCGTAATATGGCTTTGAACAAAGCCGCAGAGACTTTGTGCAGAGGCATCAGGCACACATTGGAGGCGAATCCGGCCGATACCCCTTCCTGTCTTGCTTCGATCCCCTTTATCTTCAACACCGATAACAACCAAAGCTTTACTCTCGGCTCCTCCTTGTTGACAGGCCGCAGGCCCTGTACTAGACCTATCTGGACCGAATCACGGCAGGGAATTAACAGGACGATCTTGCGGAGAAGACCTCATGGAAAGGCAGTCAACCCAATCGACTGAGGCACGCGCCGATTTTTATATGGCAGTACTCTACATAATGACACTGGTCATGCCGTTGCTGGTGCTTCCGGGCATTGTGGACAACGCCTTCAAGGCGCCCAAGGACCTTGTCCTTATAACGGGCGCGGCCCTTTTGGCCGGCATGTATGCATTCCGGTATCTTAGCGGGAAGGACATCCCCTTCCCCAAGACATGCATACCACGGCTCGTGTTGTGCCTTATCCTACTAAACCTCTTCAACCTCTTCTACACCCAGAACTATTTCTACACCAGGTTGGCGGTATCCCTTAACATAGCCGCCCTGCTGGTCTTCTTCTTCCTTTCGATTCGAATAAACGGAAGGCGCGCGCTTACCATTATTGTGCTTACCGCCCTCTGCGGCGTGATCATATCCATTGAGACCTACCTGCAGTTTGTCGGGCACTTCATCCTGTTCAAGTGGGCGCACCAGGGCATCATGGTGATGGGCACCATAGGCAACTCCAACTACCTGGGCGCCTATTATATTTTCCCACTTTTTGCGGCGGTTGCGCTCGTTTTCCTGGCAAAGGGCCCGTGGAAACTGATTCCTGCGGCCTGCCTGACATTCATGCTCGGGGCCTTTCTGTTTTCCCGGGCCCGCGGTGCCTGGGTCGGCTTTTTTCTTGCGCTCCCTGTCCTGCTCTGGGTCCTTTGCAGGGTTTATCAATTCAAAATCCTCCCGTACATACGGGCCAACACCGGACGCGTGGCAACCGCCTTGGTCCTGGGGATCGCTATACTTACGAGCCTCTGGTTCGCAGCCCCGGACCGGCTTCACAAGATGATGAGCTTCAAGCAGGTCACCAAATCCGACACGCTTCTTCTCAGGATGGACAAGTACTCCCGGGCCTCATGGTGGCTGATAAAACAGAACCCGCTTTTCGGCACCGGGCTATGGTCTTTCCGCAGCCGGGTCTACGATGCCCAGGCGGAAATAGAAAAGACCAACCCGGGGTTCTATGAAAATTACCCTGAACCCAAGCCACGGCGCGTGCACATGGAGTACCTGGAAATCCTGAACCACGGGGGCCTCATTGCGGCCCTGGCCCTGGCGGTCTTTTTCCTGACTGTCATGCGCCACGGTTGGCGGGTCATTAGAAGGGGGCAAATCCCCATCCGAGACCGGGTCGCGGCGGCCGCAGCCTTCTGCTCCCTGATTGCAATCATGCTGAACGCGGTTTTCTTCTTCCCCTTTCAGATCAGCAGCACGCTCTTCATGACCGCCCTGATGCTGGGGATCCTGGAAGGGCTTTACGTAAACCATTCAGGCCCGGTTGGCGTAAGGCCGGGCTGGTCCGGCCCGGCAGGCCGGTTCCTGATCCCCGTGGTCCTGCTGGTCCTCGTGGGGTGGGTCTGGTTCACGAGTATCAAGCCCTTCAAAGGGGAGCGCGAGCACTGGCACTACAAAATGGCCCTCCAAAACGGGCGGCTTAAAGAGGCGGAGACGCATCTGCTTCGGGCCATCGAGCTGGATCCCCACAACACCGCCTACAATATGTATGCGGCCCAGTTCTACCTTGATGCGTCCAGGAATTTTCCCGAGGCAGGCAAATACCTCGAGCGGGTCATCCTCGACTACAACGGCGACATCACCCGCTGGTCCGTGTTCTACCTGAAGGGGGTGGTGAAGTTCCAGAGCGGAAACCTCTTTGAGGCGCGTGAGGCCTTTGAGCAGGCGGTCTATTATAACCCGGAGTTCCAGCCCGCCCAACAGCAGCTAAAGGACGTGAACCAGGTGATCAAGGACCATGATCGGGTTATGATTAAGTTCAGGTGATGCCGTGTGTCGGTGTCTGTGAGACGTGTCTGTGAA
>JAWLEX010000048.1:0-18229 GCA_041685835.1 Desulfatiglandales bacterium | reverse complement strand
ACCACTGTCTCTCCAGGAGACCCATACGGACTTGCGCTCAAAGCTGGAAGCCATTTCAAGAATGTTGACGGGACTGGCAAAATCCCCGGCATAAAACGAAGGGGCAGTCATAATACAGGAAACAATGTGACTACTCCCATAAAGCGACACTGACAACGACACGGTTCAGACTATCGAATGGCCGTCTACGAATACAAAGCAATAAAGCGCAAGGGCCGGGAGATCTCCACCCCGCTGACCGAGACCGGACTGTTCCCTCCTGTGGCGGTGAACATGATCGCAGTGGGGGAAAAGAGCGGCCAGCTCGAGGAGATGCTGAACCGGGTCAGCAGGATCATGGAGTCTGAGCTTGACAGCTGTGTCAAGCGGTTCATGCCTCACTCCTTGATCCTGCCATGATCGTGGTCATGGGGGCGGTGGTGGCCTTTATTGTGGTGTCAATTATGTCGCCTATCTTTGAGATGAATCAGTTGATAAACTGATTATGTTATTATGTTGTTAAGTCGACCGGCCACGAACCACGAGCCACGAACCACGGCTCTTTTCTCCTTGCATTTCCACAACCGGAGGGATAATTTGACAGGTTCAGTATGCTATTGAACGTGGATTTCGCCGTGGGGATGTAGCTCAGCTGGGAGAGCGGTACGTTCGCAACGTACAGGTCGTGGGTTCGAATCCCATCATCTCCACCACTCTTTTTCTTCAGGCGGCCTACGCTGCATGCGGGCCTTCTTCCTTTCTCGCCGCCCTCGGAGTGCTGGATCATGGAGCGCACCGCGAAAATTGAGCGGAAAACCCGCGAAACGGAAATACGTTTGACCCTGAACCTGGACGGGAAAGGGATCTCCACTATAGATACGGGGGTCCCCTTCATGGACCACATGCTTCAGCTCATGTCCGCACACGGATTTCTGGACCTGGACATTCACGCCCGCGGCGACACGGAGATCGACGACCATCACACAGTCGAAGACATGGGCATATGCCTGGGGGCCGCCCTGGGCCGGGCCCTGGGGGATAAGGCGGGGATCCGGCGGTACGGGTCCTCCATCGTCCCCATGGACGAGGCCCTTGCGAGAGTTGTTCTCGATATCTCCAATAGACCTTTTTTGAGCTATCGTGTCGATGTAAAGGCACAGGCCACAGGCTCATTTGACATTGGGCTGGTCCGGGAGTTCTTCAGGGCCGTTGTAACCCATTCGGGAATGACCGCCCATGTGGACCTTTTTCACGGGGAAGACGCCCATCATTCCATTGAAGCCGTGTTCAAGGCCTTTGGCCGGGCCCTGGACCAAGCCACCAGAGCCGATGACAGGCTGGGGGGAACGACCCTCTCCACCAAGGGAACCCTGTAGGCGGCAAACCGCCACCGTGCCGACCAGACACAGATGGAGACAAACGCATATGCGGTATTTTAAACCGACACTACTCCTCGTAATTATTCCTGCCTTGATTATTGCGGGGTGCACAGCAGCCGGTCCTTCCAAGCGAAAGCCCACCCCCTTTCCTGGGGAGGTCCAACGCCTTGTTGTGGTGGGTTTCCGCTCTGCCGTGGACAGGGGGACATCCCCAGGCGTCATTCGCAGTCCCATCTCAGGGGACGCATTTATGGCCAGGGTGATACCGCACGACAAAGCGGCACAAATATCAGACCGGCTTTTCGAGCGGATCTCCGAATCCGGGCGTTATGATCTCGTGTCACCGGCACAGGCCCAGGGAGTAATATCGAGCCTCATGTCCACCCACTCCACCATAAGCGAAATAGAGATTCTCAAGAGGACAGGTAAGGCCTTTTCAGCGGATGCGGTCCTGGCCGGATACCTTTACCGGTGGGAAGAAAGGGTCGGTGGGGATTATGCCGTGAAGACACCGGCATCGGTGGCCTTTGACCTCCACCTTATTCGTCCGAGCGACGGGGCGTCCCTCTGGAAGGAGCGCTTTGACATGACCCAAAAATCCTTGAGCGAGAACCTTCTCGAGATGGACACGTTTTTGGAGGGGCACGGGAAATGGATGACGGCTGATCAAATGGCCGACGTTGGCCTGGACCGGATCCTGGGAGTAAATCCCCCACCCCCCCCGCAATCCCCCGGAGAGCCCGCTCCTTGATCGTTATTCCCGCTATCGACCTTCGAAACGGCCGCTGTGTAAGGCTTCAGCAGGGTGAGCTGTCCAGGGAAACCGTCTATTCAGACGATCCGGGTGCCATGGCGGAGCAATGGGTGTCGCAGGGAGCGAAACGCCTCCACGTGGTGGACCTGGACGGCGCGGTCAGTGGGACCCCTGCCAACCGGGACGGAGTTCGAAGAATCCTCGACGCAGTCAGCATTCCCGTCCAGCTCGGAGGCGGCATCCGTGACATGGCCGCCCTGGATTCCTACCTCCAACTGGGTGTGGACGGTATCATATTGGGCACCTCCGCCATCAAGGACCCCGGCTTTCTCAAAACGGCATGCAGGGAATTCCCCGGAAGGATCATACTGGGAATAGATGCGCGGGGAGAACGCGTGGCCGTAGAGGGATGGACCGAGGAGACCCAACTCACCCCCGAGGACATTGCCCGCAGGTCTGAAAAGGCCGGCGTGTCAACCATCATCTACACGGACATCCGGCGTGACGGCATGGGCACGGGCCCCAACGTGGAGAGGACCAGGGCCATCGCCCGCTCTGTCGGGATTCCTGTTGTAGCGTCGGGCGGGATATCGGGGATTCGGGATGTAGCAGAAATCGCGAGCCTGGAACCGGAAGGGGTTATTGGGATGATAACGGGACGGGCCCTCTACCAGGGTACCCTGAACCTGCCGGAGGCCATCCTGGTCGCTTCGGGAGCGAAGAGCCATACCCCTTAACCCAAAACCCGGATCCCCTATTGACATCTGCAAATCAGTTTTTATACTAAAAGTTTGACTTTTATTCTCACAATCACCTGCCTGTGGTTTCACAGGGCGAAGAAAGATCCGGACCTGTGCCGGTGAAGGGTCGGGTCATGGAATTCTTACAATCAGCAAAAGAAGAGGTAAAGCAGGCCGCCGACATCGTCCAGGTGATCGGCCGATATGTCCAGTTGAAGAAAGCGGGGCGGAACTATCAGGGGCTCTGCCCCTTTCACTCCGAGAAGGACCCGTCCTTCTCCGTGAACCCGGACAAACAGCGGTTTTACTGTTTCGGATGCAAGAAAGGCGGCGATGTGTTCGCCTTTTGGATGGAATACCACCATGTCTCCTTCCCCCAGGCCCTTCGGGACCTGGCCGCAAGGTACCAGGTCCCGCTCCCGGAGCCGAAGCAAAGCCCGGAAGAGGCGAAAAGGCTTCAACTCAGGGACACCCTGTTCAAACTGAACGGGCTGGCCGCGGATTTCTATCACCGGGTCTTGACGGAAACAAAAGCGGGAGAACCGGGGAGGAGCTACATTCAAGAGAGGGAGATCGACGAGGTCACAGTAAAAGGATTCAAGCTGGGATATGCCCCCAATCAATGGGAGGGCTTGAGCCGGTATCTTCAAAAACAAAACGCAGACATGGACCAGGCCGCCGGGGCGGGCCTGGTCATTCAACGAAAACAGGGCGGTTGGTATGACCGTTTTCGAGGCCGCCTGGTGTTCCCGATCTTCACCCCCACTCAGCGGATTGCCGGGTTCGGGGCCAGGGTACTCGGCGACGGCCTGCCCAAATACCTTAACACGCCGGAAACGCCCATTTTTCGAAAAAGCGAGATCCTCTACGGCTTGCACACGGCGGGCCCGGCCATACGCCGGGGCCGGCGGGCCGTGGTTGTGGAGGGATACACCGACGTCCTGGCCCTCCACCGTCTGGGTTTTACCCAGGCCGTCGCCACCCTGGGTACGGCCCTTACCCGGGATCACATTCGCAGGCTCAAGGGGTACTCGGACGAAGTGGTGGTAGTGTTCGATTCAGACGAGGCGGGAAAAGGCGCGGCTCTCAAGAGCCTGCCGTTCTTTCTGGCGGAAGGCCTGTCTTCGAGGGTGTTGGTCCTTCCGGAGGGCGAAGACCCTGACAGCTTTGCCCGCACCCGCGGACCGGAACGGTTCGCCCGGGAGGTCGATCAGGCCGTCCCAATGTTTGACTACTTCATCGACGTCAGCCTGGAGTCGGCCGGAGACAGCGAGGAGGCCCGCGTCAGGGCCCTGCGTGAGATCCTCTTTGTACTTGCGGACCTCAAGGACAGTGCCCTCAGCGCCCTTTACGTGCACCGGCTGGCGGAAAGGACGGCCATTCCGGAAGCCACGATCCTCGAAGAGCTGAAGGGTTCGGCCTCGAGGCCTGCAGGGTCCCGCCGGCCGGCGGCGCCCCACCCCGCCCCCCCCCGGCTCGACGCGTTGCATCTCCTCAACCTCCTGGTCCACTACCCGGAGGCAACGAGGAAAATACTCGAATCCGAGTGGGACGTCCTTTTGTCGCACCCGGCGGCCCGTTCGGTATTCGAGGCGGCTCAGAAGCTTCTCTCCCGGGACAACGGGGTCGTCCCGGAAGACATCGCCGAGTCCCTGGGTGATGAAGAAGCACGGGCCCTTGTGAGTGAAATCATGGTATCGCCGCCCATCTACCCCGAGGACTCGGTCGATCAGGCGGTGGAAGAGTTCACGTCCAGGATCCTGGACATCCGGTTGTCCCATGAACTCCCGGCGGCCGTCCGGCGCGGGGACATGGACCGGGCCAACCAACTGCTCCGGCTCAAGCGGGAAAGGCTGAGCCGGGGGACGATTACCTGAACAACGTCGAGAAGGCGAAACCGGGCATTGTTCATTATCAGGAGGGAAAGGGTATGAGCAGCAGTTCCGACATGGTGAACCTGAAACGGCTGATCGACATCGGCAAAAACAAGGGCTACATCACATACGAGGAGCTCAACGACGACCTTTCCGATGAGATTACGTCATCCGAATACATCGATGACCTCATGATGATGTTTGAAGAACTGGACATCATGGTGATTGATGAGGCGGCCAAGGACAAAATCGAAAAGGGGAAGAAGCTTAAAAAAGCAGATGCCGGGGCTCCGGAAAAGGAGCCCCTTCGCGGAGACCTGGCTGAAACCGGGGGCAAGGTCTCCGATCCGGTAAAGATGTACCTCAAGGAAATGGGGTCCATCTCCCTCCTTACAAGGGAGGGGGAAGTCGAAATCGCCAAACGGATAGAGGCAGGCGAACTGCAGGCCCTGAACGCCTTCCTGAGGTGCCGAATCGGCATCGAATACATCATCAACCTGGGTAAGAGCCTCAAACGAGGTGAGATAAAAACCAAGGACGTCATCAATGACCTGGAAGACGATGACAGCCCGGCCTCCAATGCCGGCGAAAGACGGGAATCCATTATCCAGTTGATCGAGGAGATCGAGACCCACTACGAGGCGTGCTGCTCGCTCAAGCAGGAAATACAGAAAAAGAAGTGCCCGGCCGCCAAAAAGAAGAAGCTTGGCGCCCAGTTCGAAAAAAGGCACAAAAAAATCGTCGAGCTGATTAATTCCTTCAAGCTCGAGAAACGGCAGCTCGACCACATGGTGGAAAAGCTGTGCGAGACCGTAGGCGCCATAGAGGAGGCGGAAAGGCAGATCGCCGAATGCATGCTCATAGCCGGGGGCAAGCCGGTTTCCTTCATCAAGAGGTGCATCCGGCAGATCCCAAAAACGGCCAAGAATTCCAAGAAAGTCACTGCCCTGAAGCTCCCCAAGGAGGAGCTGCTCGATATAAAGATAAGGATTGAGCAGTCCCAGAAGACCGTTGAAGACATCAAGGCAAAAACCAACATGACGCCCAGGGAGCTTAAAGACACGCTCCAGAACGTGGAGGAGTGCCTCAAGAAATCAAAAGAGGCCAAGAGCGAGTTGATCGAGGCAAACCTGCGCCTGGTGGTCAGCATCGCCAAGAAATACACCAACCGTGGTCTTCAGTTTCTCGACCTCATTCAGGAAGGCAATATCGGGCTGATGAAAGCGGTGGACAAGTTCGAGTACCAGCGCGGGTACAAGTTCAGCACCTATGCAACGTGGTGGATCCGCCAGGCCATCACGCGGGCCATCGCCGACCAGGCACGAACCATACGAATTCCGGTGCACATGATCGAGACCATCAACAAGCTGATTCGAACGTCACGATACCTGGTCCAGGAACACGGCAGGGAGCCCACCCCTGAAGAAATCGCGGAAAAGATGGAGTTCCCGCTCGAAAAGGTCCGCAAGGTCTTGAAAATCGCCAAGGAGCCCATCTCCCTGGAGACACCTATCGGGGAAGAAGAAGACAGCCATCTCGGTGATTTCATCGAGGACAAGAAGATCATGTCTCCCTCGGACGCCGTGGCCAACCATAATCTGGGTGAACAGACCAGGAAGGTCCTGACCACACTGACCCCCCGGGAAGAAAAAGTGCTCCGGATGCGTTTCGGCATCGGAGAAAAATCCGACCACACGCTCGAGGAGGTGGGCAGGGACTTCAGCGTGACCCGCGAGCGTATCCGGCAGATAGAGGCAAAGGCCCTTCGCAAGCTCCGGCACCCCAGCAGGGCCAGGAAGCTGAAGGGATTTCAAGAGCATTGATTAACAGGGACCGCGGGTCGCCCCCTCTTTTCCCTTGACAAGACCCGGGGCTCTCTGCATTAAATAATCTTCTATTTGGAAACCGGGAGGTCCGGGCGCAAACACCTTTTAAAGATGGGGCCTATAGCTCAGCTGGAAGAGCCACCGGCTCATAACCGGTAGGTCCCTGGTTCGAATCCAGGTGGGCCCACCAACATTATGTTCGAGTTCAAGGGGGACAAATCACGATCGGCGACAATGAGTTCGTGCCCATACAGAAATGCTTTTAGCGCGGCGGCCTGTTACCAAGCCGGAAATGAAGATTTTTTGTCAAGGTCAAAGAGGTCAAGAGGTTGCGCGGAAGCATACTGGAGTGCGCCGCACAAGCAACGTCGCAGGCTGACGCAGAGATCGGCAAAAAACCCCATTTCCAAATTGAAACGAGTTCGCCGGCTGGGATACCGGCCAGGGCGCACCTCTCAGGGTGCGCCCTTTGTATTTGACCTGCAATCCAATAGAGGGATGGGGAAATGAAGCCCCGGCTCGAACACATCCTGGAAGTCCTCGAGGAGATCGCCCCGGGGCGGCTGGCCGAGACCTGGGACAACCCCGGCCTACAGGTGGGGGGCCGGGACCACCCTGTAGGCCGGATCCTGATCTCCCTGGACCCCACCCTGGAAGCCGTTCAAGAGGCATCCCGCATCAAGGCCGATCTCCTCGTCACCCACCACCCCCTTATTTTCAAGCCCCTTTCTTCCATACAACCCGACCGCTACCCAGGGGACGTCCTCTACGAGGCCGTCCTGCACCGCATCGCAGTGGCTTCCGCCCACACCAACCTGGACGCGGCCCGTGGAGGCGTCAACGACCTGCTGGCCGGGCTTCTCGGTCTGAAAGAAATCGAGGTGCTCGACGTCCGTGACGACCCTTGTTCGGGGGAGGGGATCGGCAGGTTGGGATTGCTTTCTGCTCCCATCCCCCTTTCGGATCTCGTCGTCCATGCGAAGCGGGTCTTTGGAACACCCACTGTGGGGGTGGTTGGACGGGCTGAAAGGATTATAAGCTCCGCGGCCGTGGTAGGCGGCTCCGGAGGCGGCCTGGTCGCGATTGCCGCGAAAAAGGGGGCCGACGTGTTGATTACAGGGGACATCGGGCACCACGATGCGCTAAACGCCCTCAGCCACGGCCTGGCCGTAATCGACGCCGGGCATTTTCACACGGAAAAGGCGGCCATGAGCGGCTTTCGAGACGCCGTCAAAACCTGTCTCGAGTCTGCGGGTTATGGAGCGATCGAGGTGGACGTCTTTAGGGGGGAATCGCCACCCATGCGACACCAATAGCATACGCCTGCATTCTCCCGCCGATTAAGTGCGAGAGCCCGAATTCAGGCAGGCGCATAAGACGGCGCCCCGGATCTTTCGGGGACCACGGAGCGCTGAGAGAGAGGGGAGGCACGTTGAAGGAAAAAATCAAGGTACTAATTGAACTCCAGAATTGCGACAACCGGATCAGAAGCCTGGAAAAGAGAAAAACAGAGGCCCCTCTGCGGATCAAGGCCCTGTCCAACGAGATGGAGCTCGTAGCCAAAGGCTTTGAGGAAGACGATGAACGTCTCAGGGCCGTCAAGTCGGAGAGACGCTCCCTTGAAAGCGAGGTGGACGAACTGGACGACAAGATCCGTAAGGGCAACGAAAAGCTCTCCAACATCAAGTCCAACAAGGAATACACCGCCGCCCTCAAAGAGATAGAGTCCCTCAATAAGAAAAAAGCGCTGTTGGAAGACCGTATCATCCGCCACATCGAGGAAATGGAACTGGTGGCGGACAGGTGCAGGCAGAACAAGGAGCAGCTCGAGGCCTTGAAAGAGCGGTTCGAGCAGGAGAGGAAAGAGACCCAGGAAGAGCTCCTAGGCCTCGAAAAAGAGCTGGCGAAACTGAACAAGAAGCGCTCGGGAATATCCGCAAAGGCGGACCCCCAATTCCTGAGGCAATATCAGCTCGTGCGGGAACGGCTGGGGTCGCATGCCGTGAGCCCGGTGATAGGAGGTGTCTGCAGGACGTGCAACATGGGGATCCCCCCCCAGATGTTCAACGAACTGATGAAATGCGAGGAGCTCACGAGCTGCCCGCACTGCAACCGGATCGTCTACTGGGGGGAGGATGCCTTTTTCCAGGATTTGACAAATTCCTGAAGTGCGTTAACATTAATAACGAGGCGCACGGAGCCTTGGTGCGTGCTGGAGCAGGACAGGCGGCCGCCGTCCCACACTTGGCGGGAGGGAGGAAAGTCCGGGCTCCACAGGACAGGGCGCTGGGTAACACCCAGTCCCGGCAACGGGAAGGAAAGTGCCACAGAAAGCAAACCGCCCCGCGGGGTGTACAGCACCCTTACGGGGTAAGGGTGAAACGGTGGGGTAAGAGCTCACCAGTCCCGCCGGCGACGGCGGGAGCTAGGTAAACCCCGCCCGGAGCAAGACCGAATAGGGAAGCGTTAAAGGGTGGTCCGCCCGAGCTTCCGGGTTGGTCGCTCGACCCCGGTGGCAACACCGGGGCTAGATGAATGGTCGCCCTCTCCCCGGGCGTTCCGTGCATGTCCCGGAGGAGAACAGAACCCGGCTTATGGCCTGCTTCAGCATGCGCCGCCCCATGAACTCCAGAAAACCTCCCATATCCGCGGGCCTCGATCCCGCCTTTGCTTCCCTCGAAAAGACGGGGGCGGGACTGGTGGTAGTGATCGGCGCCGGAAGGTTCGGCACCAGGGCTGTTCGAATCCTCACACGAAAACCCGATATATCGGTATGGGTAGTTGACAGGGCCGAGGGGTTCGGCGAAGACATGTCGGGCCTGCCGGTGCGAATGACCAGGCAGGATGGGGTCGAGTTCCTCGTCAATAACCTCTCTCTGCTCGACCCTGCAACCATGATTGTCCCGGCCGTCCCGATTCACCTGGCCGCCGAATGGCTGCGCCGCACATTCACCCCGTCAGGCGCCGTTCGAATCATCGCGGTACCGGACTACCTGAAGGAGTCCCTGCCCCACACCTGGATCACGGAAGAGGGTTCATTCCTCGTAAGCTACGCCGACTTCCTGTGTCCCGAGGACTGCCCGGAGCCGGAAGACGGCTGCACCGTGACAGGGGAGATCAGGACGCCCCTTTATGAAGTGTTCGCCGCCTTGAACGCACCGGGGTTTGATGTCCACGTGATTCAAAGCCGCCAGCTTGCTCCCGGTCTCGGGGGATACAGCGTGAAAGACCTGCAGGACCTTCGGGCCCGTGTCCTGGATTCCGGCGCTGATAAATGCCTCATCGGCACCGCCTGCCGTTGCCACGGCACGCTCACCGGGCTTGATTTTTCACCACGATAAGGAGCACCTATGTTCGTACTGTCCAACTTCCTGATAGCCGTTGCCAAAATACTGGATATCGCCCTGACTCTGTACATGTGGCTCATAATCGGCAGGGCGGTCATCTCCTGGGTCAACCCGGACCCTTACAACGCCATCGTTCGTTTCCTGTATTCGGTCACGGACCCGGTGCTTTACGCGATTCGACGGCGACTGCCCCTCTTTTTCGGGGGCTTTGACTTCACTCCGATCCTGGTCATCCTGGCCATCATCTTTCTGAAGTCCTTCCTGGTCGAGACCCTCTTCCATATGGCCCGGCAACTCGCCTGATGGAAGAGACCGTCATCAGGATACGTCTGACGCCGCGTTCGTCCGGGAACGCGGTCTCAGGCCTGAAAGACGGCGTGTTCCGCGTCAAGGTCACGGCCCCGCCCGTGGAAGGAAAGGCGAACCAGGCCCTGATCGCCTTCCTCTCAAAGGCCCTTGGCATTCCCAAAGGCAGGCTGGAAATCGTCTCGGGTGTAAAATCCAGGGACAAGACGATCCGCATTCGAGGCATGACCGGACAGGAGGCGAAGAAAGCCCTGACACCGGTGCCGTGATTCAACACCTATACTCTAAACTGTATATCGTGCAACTGCCGGAAGCGCCCGTTGGCCGCAAGCAAGTCCTCCTGTGTGCCGGACTCGACGATGCGGCCCTTTTCCAGCACATAGATTCGATCGGCCTTGCGTATGGTGCTCAACCGGTGGGCCACCACCAGTATGGTGTGCTCCCCGTGGAACCCGTCGATGCTGTCCCGGACCAGGCGTTCGCTTTCCGCGTCCAGGGCGGACGCGGCCTCATCCAGGATCAGTATGGACGGTTCGATGAGGACCGCCCTGGCGATGGCGATGCGCTGCCGCTGGCCGCCCGACAACAGGCTCCCCCGGTCCCCCACCAGCGTGTCGTACCCCATGTGCTGCTCCAGGATGAACTCGTGGGCATGGGCCGCCCTGGCCGCGGCCTCCACCTCGGCCATGGAGGCATCCGGCCTGGCATAGCGGATGTTGTTGGCTATGGTGTCGTGAAACAGAAGCACCTCCTGGCTGACGATCCCGATCTGCCGCCGCAGTGAATCCAGGGTTACTTCGCGGATGTCCCTCCCGTCGATGCGTATACCCCCCTCATCAACATCGTGAAACCTGGGCACCAGGTCCAGAAGCGTGCTCTTCCCCGCACCGGTGGACCCCACAAAGGCCACCATGTCCCCGGCTTTGATCTTGAATGAGATATCGTGAAGCACCGGTGAGGACGGCCCGTACCCGAAGGACACGTTGTCGAACTCCAGGGACTCACGATGCCTGGGGAGGACTACGGCTCCGGGCGGGTCCATAATTTCCGGCTCGGTCTTCATTATGCTGAAAACCCTGTCCGTCGCGCCCTGCAGGGTGCGCAGCTCGGTGTTCACCCGGGCCAGGCTCTTTATGGGCGAGTAGACCCTCGAAAAGGCATAGATCATGGACATCAGCTCCCCGAGGGTGTGGTGAAAGTAGATCTTGCCGATCACGAGGACACCGGGCAGGACGAGAAAAACCGTGGAGTCCATCATGGGCCCCAGCCCGAGAAACCACCGGTTCCACCGCATGATCTTCCGGTACAGCTCCTGGGCCAGGTCCTCGAACTTTCTCGATTCCTTCTCCTGGGTGCAGGCGGACTGGATGACCTTAAGGCAGAGCAGGACCTCCTGGTAAGCCGAGGTCACGAAGGAGACCGCCTCCTGGACCCGGGAAGAGTGTTTCTTCACCTTTCGCCCGAAAAGGCGGATCAGGCCCACAATGACCGGCGCCGCAAAAAACACGAGCAGCGTGAGCCGCCAGTTCATGACAAACAGGTACGCAAGAAAAACGAGCGCGGTCAAGGGATGCTGTACCAGGCCGATCAGGATGTTGGCGATCCGCTCCTGCATCACGGTGACATCGGCCGTGGAGCGGGAAATGAGTTCCCCGACCTTGCGGCTGTGATAGAACTTGAGGGGCAGGGCCACAAAACGACGGAACAGGTCCACCCTAATGGACAGGATGGCCCGGTTGGAAAAGGCTGCGGCCGCAAGCTGGCTCAGGTACAAAGTCAGGGACTTGAAGAGCACGGACACGAACGCCACGAGCGTCAAGATGACCAGCAGGCGGTTCGGAGAGATGCCCTCGACAATAACCACTTCCGTCTTCTTCAATGACGTCAGCGAGTCTCCGAAGGTCACCCAGGGGATCTTCCAGCTGGCGGGTTCACTCCCGGTCTTCATCCCCTCGTCTATAAAGGGTTGCAGTAAATAGGCAGGCACCACCACGAAGAGCGCGGACACGGCGGTCAGCACGATGGCCGTCACAACCAGGCCCATGTGCTCCCGGACATAGTGGGCGATGTCTTTTCCTAGGACTCTATCGAGCATAAGAAAACTCGTGTTCTTCGTTGTGAATGCTGTAAAAAAAGCGATCCTTGGCCCATTCAGCCCGGGATCGCCCTTTTTATAACACGTAATCGAAAGGGAATCGCGTGTTTCCTACATGGCCCCGATCAGCCTGGCGATTACGAGTCTCTGAACCTCCGACGTTCCCTCGCCGATCTCCAGCAGCTTCTGGTCCCTGTAGAACCGCTCCACGGGGTATTCCTTCATGAGGCCGTATCCGCCGTGGAGCTGCACAGCGTGGTTTGCGCAGCGGTACATCACCTCGGAGCAGTTAAGCTTGGCCATGGCGGCCTCCTTGCCATACGGCTTGTCATTGTCTCGAAGCCAGCATGCCTTGTACAGCAGCAACCGGGCGCACTCGATTTCCATGGCCATGTCCGCCAGCTTGAAGGCATTGACCTGAAAGGTGGAAATGGGCCGCCCGAACTGCTCCCGCTCCCGGCCGTATCTGAGGGCCTGCTCATAACATCCCTGGGCGCCCCCGAGCCCCATGGCGCCGATGGACAGGCGGCCTCCGTCAAGTGTGGAGAGCATCTGGCGGAACCCGTGGCCGCGCTTGCCGAGCAGGTTCTCCTTTGGAACACGGCAGTCATCGAAATAGAGTTCGCTCGTGTTGGAGGCCCGCCACATCATTTTTCCGTGCATCTCCCGGGCCTCGAATCCCGGGGTTCCCGACTCCACCAGGATGCAGGAAAGCTCCGGGCGGCCGTCCTCCCTGGTGCCTGTGCGGGCCAGCACGGTCACGCCGCTTGTGATGTCCGTTGCGGCGTTTGTGATAAATATCTTGCTCCC
This sequence comes from Desulfatiglandales bacterium, assembly GCA_041685835.1. Classification (GTDB taxonomy): domain Bacteria; phylum Desulfobacterota; class DSM-4660; order Desulfatiglandales; family HGW-15; genus JAIPEI01. The sequence goes on along the minus strand of JAWLEX010000048.1, from coordinate 5,119 downwards.
GTTGATCACCCACTCGTCACCGTCCAGCAACGCCCTGGTCTTGGAGTTGCCGGCATCCGAGCCCGCATTGGGCTCGGTCAGCCCGAAGCCCCACAGGGCCTCGCCCGCGCAGAGTTTGGGCAGGTATTTACGCTTCTGCTCCTCGTTCCCGAAATAGTACAGGGGGCCGATGCCCAACGAGTTTCCCGCGGCCACGGTGGCGGCGTGAGACCCGTCCACACGGGCTATCTCCTCTGTGGCGATGATATAGGAAACGTAATCCATCGCCTGTCCCCCGTATTCATCGGATACGAACATCCCGAAGAGCCCCAGCTCACCCATCTTTCTCATGGTGTCGTAGGAGAACTCCTCCTTTTCGTCCAGCTCACCGGCCACAGGCTCGATTTCCGCTTCTGCAAACTGACGTACCGAATTCCTGAGAATCTCCTGTTCCATCGAAAGACTGAAATCCATGGCAGCTCCTTTTGATCTGCAGGGTAAGGGTATGGCCGCGGCCTTCAGAAAAGATGCAGGCAGCCGTTATATTTTCAAAAGAAAACGGGACATTGGCTCATGTTACATGAAGTGACTATATCCGTGGAGGGAAGATATTGTCAATTGCAAAAAGACCGTGGTTCGTGATTCGTGATTCGCAAAAAAAGGGGGCGAACCTGCGCCCCCTCTTTTCCAAAGATCCGCTTCAATCTCTCCTGCCTTATCACTCCAGGACCATCTTCATCCGTCGCACCTCCACCTCCATGTCCATCTTTTGACACATGCTTTTCAGGGTTCGGCGGGTCTCTTCCGCATTGGACTTGAAGGATATGATGATCTCCTGAATACCCATCTTGCGAACGATCTTTTCCAGATCCTCCCGGCCCCCGAGGACGGGGTACCCCATTATCTTCTTTCTCAGTTTACGGGGATTGTCGTCCAAAAAACCCTTGATCACCCGACCCAGGGAAGGGTTGTTCTCGATCTCCTTGGCGACCATCCGGCCCCCTGCTCCGGCGCCGTAGATGACCACCGATCTGCCCTTCTGCCTGCCCTTCTTGGCCCCCTCGTCCACCAAACGGAAGGAGAGCCGCGAGAGGGAGACCAGCAGGAGCATCAAGATCCAGTAGATGATAAAGACCGCCCTCGAGAAACTCTCGAAGCGGTAGATGAAGAGGAGGATCAGCATGGCCATGACGGTCCCCAGCGTTATGGCCTTTATGTACTCGATGAGGTCGCTCAGGCCGGTGGCCTCCCAGACGCCCCGGTACACGCCCATCACATAGAAGCAGAAGATCTGGCACGCCATCACGGTGGGCAGGGACATGAGGAACATGCGAAAGTTATCGCCGATCAGATAGTACACCGGCCCTTCGAACCGCAGGAGGTAGGCGGAGTAGTATGCCATCATGACCAGGATCAGGTCCAGCAGGACCTCGAAGAGCCTTCTCCGGTAAGTGAACTGGACAACCAGCGGGGTGATGGACCCGAGGCGGTTGTCTGTCAGCACGGATTCACCCTCGTAGACCTTTACCCGGGCCAGGTAGATCCAGAAAAAGACGACGAACAGCAGGTAGAACAAAATCAGCACCAGGGTGATGCCGATGCTGGCGGTCTGGACTGCGATGGCGATAATCCCTGAAGCCACGGAGAATCCGTATAGGACCAGCACGGCCATGCGCTCTGAAAACCCGATGGCGACCATGCGGTGTGACGAGTGGTCCCTGCCCCCCTGGGATATGGGACGCCTGAAGACCTTCCGCATGAAACTCACAAACCCGGTGTCCAGTATGGGGATGAAGAGGATCAGGATGGGGATGGCAATCACGGACAGCAGTTTGCCGACGCCGTATCCTACGGAATCATCCGCTCCGCCCACCATGGTCATGGAGGCCATCATAAAACCCAGGAAAAGGCTGCCTGCATCCCCCATGAAGATGGAGGCGGGGTTGAAATTGTAGACCAGAAACCCCAGCAGGACCCCCAGGTACACGGAGCAAAGAATGAGAAGGGGGACCGTAAGGGGCATGATTGCGGGGTTCATATAGCCTGTAAGGAACAGGAAAACCCCTGCTATGAAGGCAACTCCCGCGGCCAGCCCGTCCATGTTGTCCAGGAGGTTGAAGGCGTTGGTGATCCCCACGACCCAGAGGATGGACAGGAACAGGTCCGCCGTTCTGGAAACCGTCCAGTCGAGCCGGAACCCGAAGGTCATGAAGACCGCTACTATGACGATCTGCACCGCCAGCTTGTGCTGGGGCACCAGGCTCTTGATGTCGTCCACCAGGCCGAGCACGAAAACACCCGAACCACAAAGGAGGATGGGCAGCAGGGGTTTTCCGAAAGGCTCCCACCCCAGGACCAGCACGGCCCCCGACCAGACTCCGGCAAAGGCGACGAATATCGCTACACCGCCTAAAAGAGCGGTCTCCTTCTTGTGCCACCGGGTATCCCGGGGCACGGCCACCTGGCCTGTAGCATGGGCCAGGGAGCGGACCAGGGGCGTCAGGGACAGCGAGAGGGCCAGTCCGGCACCGAATAAAATAAGGTAGTGATAAAGGCTAAGGGAGTTCATGGCAGATCTCTATACAGGCCTTTAATGTCCTTGACAAGCCTTTCCAGGCTGTAGGCGGAAAGGGCGTACTGCCTGGCCCTCTGTTTCATAGAATAGATTTCATCCCCGTGATCCCGCAGAAAAGTCAGGGCATGGGCCAGGGCATGATCGTCCCCGGATGGAATCAACAGGCCGCGCTCGGCCCGCATGACCCCTTTTCCCAGGTCTTCCTCCAACCTGCCCATCAGGTCCGGGACCCCTCCCACGGCCGTGGCCACGACAGGCCTGCCCGCAGCCATGGCCTCAATAAGGGACACAGGCGTGCCCTCGTTCATGGAGGTCAGGACCACCGCGTCCAGTGCCCTGTAGACCGGCGCCATGTGCTTGCGCCAACCCGCAAAGAGCACCCTGTCCTTAACACCCAGCTCCTGCACCTCTCGCTCGAGATCCATCCTGAGCTCCCCGTCTCCGACCAGTACGAACCGGAACCCTAAACTCAGGCCTTGATCCTCGAGCCTTTTAACGGCTGACAGAAGCATATGGGGGTTTTTCACCGGGGCGAGCCTGCCTGCAAACCCCACCAGGAAACTCTCATCCCCGTGATCCCCGCCCAACAGCTCCCGCCTCCCGGCCCGGCGGTCCTCTTCCCCGTATTCCCGGGTGAACGATGATAGATCAAAACCCAAGGGTATCACAATCACCTTCCACGACGGGGCGATACGATACCTATGGCAGATATCCTTTTTCTGGGCCGGGCTGATCACCACTATGCGGTCGCTGAACCGCGCCAGGAAACGTTCTATGAACAGAAAAACCGATGTCTTGGCCCGGCTGAAGTAGCTGTGGAATACATGGCCGTGAAATGTGTGGACCAGCCGGATCCTGCGACCTCCTCGGTGAAAGGCGTTCCAGAGTATGCCTGCAAGCCGGCCCAGGGTTCCGGCCTTTGCCGTGTGGGTGTGGATTATGCATGGACGAAATCGCCGGAACATGCCCAGAAGTCGCAGCAGTACTGTGAGGTCGTTCAGAGGGGAGATTTCTCTTCCCAGGCCTTTGATCTTCCAGGGTCTGACTCCTTGGCCCCTGGCCAGAAAGGCCATGTCGCCTTCATGGGGTTCCACCTCCCCACAAACAAGAACGGTGTCGCAGTCAGGGCCTTTGAGTTCCCGGGTGAGCGAGATGGCCTGAATCGCGGGTCCGCCTATGTTAAGACGGGCGATCACTCTCAGGACACGCATGGGCTCAGGCCCCTTCACCGTGTTAGCTCCCTGAGCCTGCGGCCTTTTCCTGCACCATACCCGTGAAGTTTTCCGGCCGCTTGTTTTTGACGTAGGGTCCTGCGGCTTTGAGCAGGTTCTCGACAAACCGGATTGATCCCTCTTGCGTCAGATGACACACGTCATTGAAGTGCCGCGCGCACTGTGGGATTTGGGTGTATTGGTCAACAAAAATGACATCGTTTGAACGGCTCGCCAGGTCTCTAATGATGTCGTTGTGAACCCGGAGTCCTTCGGCCAGGTGCTCCGGCTTTGCCCAGATCTCCGCTGCGCAGCTGTGCAGGCAGTAGTCCAGGGAACGGGCCTGGAACGCCTCCAGGGAGTAATCCGAGGGCAAATGGAATGCAAAGGTCATGAGGACCAGAGGCGATTGGCCTTCCCGGGCCAGCTCCAGGATATTCTCCATATTCTCTCGAAACGAGACGGCGGTCTTGATATAGCCGCCATACCGCATCATATCCTCGGAAGGACTGTCACGCGGGATGTAGCGGGGAGGAGATCCTATCTTCTCATGTAACCGGACCAGTCTATAGCCGAAAGAGAAAAGGCATGCCAGGTCAGGAATATTGGGGCGGTTTTCGAAAAAATTGACAACCCTGTACCATGAGTAATGTGAGTAGTCCTGCTGATACATCTGCTCCGGACAGTTGTTGAGCCTCAATTCATTAATGCCGTGATAGCAGATAATAAGGTCGAACCGCCGGTCAACGAGACGCCGAAGCTTGTAAAAGCTGTCGAGTGTGGTGTGCCCGGGCATGGCCATGTTGCGAACCTTAACCTTTTTTCCGGAAGCCGATGTGAGCTTTTCCAGGAGTGCCTGAGGAATACTCCCCCAGTCCGGATGAAGAACGGACCCGCCCAAGACCAGGACCTCCAGCGATCCTTCCTTGTTCGGGGCCACAGCCTTCTCCCCCCTTGGGAGCTCAGGGTAGTAAAAGGCGACATTCGGGCTGAAGAAGGAGGTATTGCTGCGAAGGGACCACTCCAGCCGCGACACCCCTTCAACAACCAGGAAGAGAAGACAGGCGGAAAACAGAATTACTGCCACACGGCTCATAATAGAATGCATTAGACGCAAACGGCCCAAACGATGGATCACCTCGATATGCAGGGATTATCTCACCTGCTAGTACCGTGTCTCAAAAATTCCGCACCTGATATTGGCAATCTGGCATCATGATTTATTCCTTGACATTTGACCCATCATATGGTAGGCTTTTTGCCACATCACCCCAGCACAGAGGGTTTCATGGCGAAAAACCTTTCCAAGGTGGGTTAACTATGGACAAGCAGATACCACGGATAGATTGCCGAT